>CANGHM010000016.1 GCA_947453775.1 Rickettsiales bacterium
GGGTAATCTTAAGGCTCAATTTGATTCGTTTGAAGTTTGATACTAGAAATAGCCTATAGTGCTACTGTCAGATAGTAAAGGGCGCAGTGAGGCAAGCCAGCAAACCTCAAGTCAATTGACTATAACTCACAATAAAGCACTGAGAAAGCTTATTCAAGCGATATTAACCATCTTCCTTAAAAAGGCATATTAGCCTTTTGGAAGCCTGGAAAATCGCTAAACAAAACACCCTCCATCTCGCCAAAAGACAAATCACTATACGTGGGGAAATAGTTACTATAATATAAAATTAATATCATAAATTCATTTTTTATGCATTAATGATCCTAAGGTATATTATACTAAATTTAGTATAATGTATTTTTGAAATATATGCCCAAGCGCACTGCAGAAGAAGCTCAGGATCTTGTTCTCAACCATACCGCAGAGAAAAGCAAAGCCCAGACTCAAGAAGAGACTGATCTGAAGGATATTTTAAATCGAGTAAGGCAATTTAAAAAGGATCAAGCTAAATTATTATTTGAAGCCGTTGAGGATAAAAGTTATCTCAAGAATCCAGATCTCCAACGCCTTGGGGCAGAAGCTTTTATCGACCAACAGCCCGATCTGCTCGATGCCGCGATTTCTAAACTAGATCCGCAATCAGGCAAATATCAAGAATTGCAAGAGCATGAGAAAAAATTCTATCAACACATCACAGCAAATGCCCAACGGTTAGGCATAGAGCCAATTTCCTGGAATCATTCAACCAGTAATATCGGCGGTATTACAGAAACTGAAAATAACCTGGGAAGTGTCAAGCTTAGATCAGTGAGTTTACCCACCCAATTAGATCCAGCAGAGAAGATGGATATTTTTTTGGCCGTCTCAGATGCAAATGGCAAGCGCATTTCCAAAGACAATCCTCTTTATTTTAGTGCGCATTACGATGAGATGGGAAAATTAGTTGAAATGAGCATGCCCAAACCTGTGCAATTAGGTGGAAAAGATACCGACCCAATCAGCTTTCAGCATGGCGAGAACACCTACTACCTGCCAATTAATACGGGGCAATATCGCTTGATGCAAAAAGAAATATTGAAAAATAAAGGCGTGCAGATCGAAGATTTAACAATAGAGAATCTTGCTGCAGACTTCGCGCTCAGCGCCAGCCCTCAGCAAAGAGCACAAGCAGCACAGAAACAAAGTCTAAGATCGTTCGGAGATGAATTAGGACTTAGAATTGATACATCTGCTCAAAGTGCACGAGGAGATTTACCCAGCCCAGGTACAGAAGGGTATGATGCAGACAGCGAAGCAGAAGCACCCAGATCACCAAATAGTCCTACCGCCGCACCCCAACCTCCACAACAGCAAGCTGGATTGTTGCAACGCGGATTAAATGCAGTCTGGAGTCTTGTTGGATTAGGAAATCAGAGTGCAGCACAAAACGCTCAACAAGCGCCTGTAAAAGTAAATCCACTTCTAAACATGGTACAACAAATTGAAAAGGGAGTTGACGAAGCGTCCGCAGCGCTTGTGGTAGAGCCAAAAGCATCTCAACACGCGAGTGGATCACTGAGTTCACCAATTACGCCAAGAGTCCAATTACAAAGATCACCAAGTGGGCAGGGATTTAGTAAGTAATAATTTCTGCAAGTCAAGCTATAATCTTGCGCACTGCAGCTAGTGTGGCTGCAAAATCCTGGTTCACTAGAGCATGGTCGTATTGAGCAGCTTTATCGCACTCATCTTGAGCTTTAAGCATTCTGCGCTCAATAATTGCAGGATCATCGCCTCTGGCAAGCAAACGTTTTTTCAGCTCTGCGATTGAAGGGGGAAGCAAAAAAATACTTACCACCTGGTACTGAGTAATTTGCCTTAAGCTTTGTGCCCCTTGCCAGTCAATGTCGAAAATTACATCGGTGCCGCTAGCTAGTTTAGCAAAAACAGGCTCTTTTGGTGTGCCATAATAATAGTCATAAACTTGGGCACTTTCAAGCAACTGACCATCTTGCTGAAGGCCTGCGTACTCCTTAAGGGTAATGAAGTGGTAATCGAGGCCATCTTGTTCATCGGCGCGCTTATAACGCGTTGTAACGGAAACTGACAACCATAAATTTGGCACCTCTTTTAGCAAAGCCTTAATGATGCTAGATTTTCCCCCACCTGAAGGAGCAGATAAAATAAATAGTGTTCCTTTATTTTTCACCTTTAAAAATCTTTAGCATTGCTGGAAACGAAACACTATCTTGCTGGGAGTTAGCTAAATCTTTCACCATATAAGTCTGATTAAGCTCCTCTTGCTCACCCAATATCACCACATACTGAGCCTGGTGTTTATTAATCGCTTTTTGAATTACATCGCCTATTTTTTTACCACTTTCTAGCAAAGCGGCAATACCGTTTTCTCGCAATAAAGCTAGCCCACGCAGGGCAAAAACATGCTGATTTTGCGTAACTGGAATCACTACAACTGGTTTATGCGTGCTAATTTCTTGGGTACTTAAAATCATCAAGCGCTCAATTCCCCCAGCAAAACCCACGGCTGGAATCATCGACTTGCCCCCCATCATTTGAGCTAGGCCATCGTATCTGCCACCTGCAATAATTGCTGATTGCCCACCTAAATTGCTTGAGATAAACTCAAAAGCCGTATGATTGTAGTAGTCTAAGCCTCGGACTATATTGCAATTAACGCTAAATGCAATGCCTAAGTGATTTAAATTCTGCTGCACTTCCTGAAAATAATGCTTTGCTTCTTGGGTATAGTAGTTAAAAATTTTTGGAGCATCAGCTATGATCGCCTGATCGCTATCTTCTTTTGAATCCAATATTCTTAAGGGGTTTTTTTGCAACCTGATCTTACTAATTTCAGATAAAGTAGCGATATGATCACTAAAATATTCATGCAATACTTGACGGTAATTTACCCTTGACTGGGAGCAGCCCAAAGAGTTAATCTGCAAGGTATAATCTGCTATATTTAAAGCTTGGAGCAAATCGGCCCCTAGTTTGATTAACTCAGCATCGGCAGCAGGTTTATCCGCCCCTAAAAACTCAACGTTCACCTGATGAAATTGCCTTTGTCGGCCGGCCTGGGGTCTTTCGCGTCTGAAAAGCGGACCGTAGCTAAAAAGCCTAAGGGGCAATCTATGCTCTAGCCCACCAGACAGCACAGCGCGCATAATAGCTGCTGTAAACTCTGGACGCAAAGTCAGATTATCCTGGCCTTGGTCGATAAAACTATACATCTCTTTGGTCACCACATCAGATGACTGACCCAAGCTCTTAGTGAAAATTTCGGTATGCTCAAGAATCGGTGTATAAATCTCACTGCAACCATAAAGCTTAGCAAGCCGAGTAAAAACATCAACTATATATCTAAAACTCAATATATCCTGATCAAGTAGATCGCGGCATCCCTTAACCGGTCTTAAATTATTCATATTTAAAATCAATTTTCTTTCTTAACACTAAAATTGCAACCAAGTTAATTAAAACCAAAAGCATCCCTACTATCAACATTACAGTTCTAGCATTATTTAAAGTTGAATAAGCAAAAAATACAAATGAACAAATAGCGCACAATATAAAACTCAGCGGGCCGGCGCGAGGCGATAAAAATTTGGCATTTTTCAGCCCCACCGCAAAAAATGCAGTGATAGTAGTGTATCCGGCAAAAAACAATACCACAGTCATAAAAACATCACTAAATGGAATATAATTTTTTAAGATCTCTGCCATCACTTGCGCCTGAGAAATATCAGTTAATTTATACCAAGCCCCTGTAACTGCAATTACCATAGTTGTCATAAAACAAATCAGAGTATCAGTTAAAAGCGCATAAATTGAGAGCTGAGCTTGCTTTTTAGGGTCAGTAATAGTAGTTTCGCTCTGTATTACTGAATCATAACCGGTGCCAATATCACCAGAATAAATTGCCGAAGATGTGCCTTGATAGCCGCACAGCAAAGCACTGCTGCCTATAAATCCACCTATTTGCGCCTGACCTGTAAATGCAGTAACAAAAATTTGCTTAAACACCTGTGGAAGAATAGCCAAATGAGAAAAAATTATAAACAAACACAGCAAAACGTAGCTGACAATAAAAATAGGCATCATTACAGAGCATAAATTAGCCACACGATTAACCCCTCCAGCACCAGCATATACCACCATTACCAACAATATAAAGGTAATAATGCCTCTATCAAGCGCAAAAAAATTCTGCAATGTATCAACAACTACATTAAATTGATACACCTCAATGGCATATATACACAACAGGAGTGCGGAAAATTTAGCCATAATTTGCCCCACGCTACCAGCAAATGCATGTTGTAAATAATACATAGGACCACCATCATAGCCACCTTTTTGGTTTTTAATCCTATACTTCACCCCCAAATAAATCTCGCAGTATTTAACCAGCATGCCTAAAAAAGATGCCACCCAAATCCAAAATATGCTACCCACACCACCAATAAATACAGCTCCGCCAACGCCAACAATATTGCCTATTCCAATCATCCCTCCCACAGAAGCAAAATATAACTTAAAAGGATTTACGCCAGTATGACTATTGTTTTTATTTTCTAAGATCAATAAATTCAGGTTTTTTCTGATTGAAGCCAATACTTTAAACTGAAAGCCTCCAGAATAAAATGTTAGATACATGCCAATAATGCAGATTAATGCAAAACCTATATATGTTGAAAAAAATTGCTCTATTTGAGCAAGATAATCAAAAACAATCATAACGCCCTTTAAACCTTTAGTCTTGCTATCACTAACTCTTTAGGAATTAAAGGAAGTAATAGTGCCATTTCTGGACCATTATCCATGCCGGTAAGAGCAATTCTTAAAGGCATAAAAAGCTCCCTACCCTTTTTACCCGTTGCTTGCGAAAGCGCTTTAGTCCAAAAAGACCAACTAGTATTATCTAAAGATCCTTCAGGCAGAAGATCTATAGCAGTGGAGAGAAAATTTTTATCTAAATCGCAAAGCTTTGCACTTATAGAAAAGATTTCTTTGGTATGGCAAATAGTCCACCAAATTTTTGCATCTTTCAATAGTTGTAAATTTGGCCTAATAGCAAGCCAAAAAGCTTCGTCCATATCGCCCAAATCCATCTGCTTTAAAAAATCTTTAACATCAATATAGTCAAGCTCTAAAAGAAGCTTGTGATTAAGCAAAAGCAGCTCGTTTTTATCATATATTGTAGGACTTGGCGAAAAACTGCCAATATCAAAATCTTGCACTAAAGCGGCTAAGTTTTTTTGTGGAGTAACAAATTTTGAAGTACCAATATATGCGAAAAAACTATTAATTGCCATTGCACAAACCCCCTCTTGCTCAAGAGCGCAAACCTCAAAACCACCTTCGCGTTTTGATATTTTCTCTTCCTTAGCTTTTAAAAAGCTCAAGTGCCCAAGCTCAGGGATCTTGGCATTCATAGCTTCAAACATTTGCAGCTGAATTGCTGTGTTATTGATATGATCCTCACCCCTAAAAATATGGGTAATACCATAATCAGCATCGTCAATAGCGCTACATAACATATAAGTAAATGTACCATCTTGGCGTATTACGATTGGGTCAGATATACTACTGGCTTGATAGGAAACTTTATTGCGCACTAAATCCTGCCAGGAAATTTCTTTATTTGTTAGCTTAAAACGATAGTGCGGCTTTATGCCTTGCAGGGTATACTGCTCTATTTGCTCTTGAGTAAGGTTTAATGCACTGCGATCGTAAATCGGCGGGCGTTGATTGATTAACTGAGTTTTACGTTTAATTTCCAGCTCCTCGGGAGTTTCAAAACATGGATATATAAAACCCTTGGCCAACAAATCTTTGAATACCTCATCGTAACGACTAAGCCTAGCAGATTGATAAAAAATATCATCCCACACAAGCCCGAGCCAAGCTAGATCCACTAATAACTGAGTCTTAAAATGCTCAGTAGAGCGAGCCAAATCGGTATCATCAATACGCAGGATAAACTTACCACCCATTTTTTGAGCAAATAAATAATTGACTAAAGCGGGCCTTACGCTTCCTACATGCAACAGCCCAGTAGGGGAAGGTGCAAAACGAGTTATAACCATATTGTTACCTAACTTATTACCTCTGCTTGAATTTTGGCAAAAACCTCGTTGACTTGCATAGCATTAATAAAGCCATTGTCATAAATAAATCTTAGCTCAGGGGCGTATTTTAACGATACTTTTTCAACAATCATTTTACGAATCATAACTTTCGCCAAAGCCAACTCCCGCAATAATTCTTTATGTGTAATGGGCGAGGTAATGCCAGGTATGAAATAACATGTCACTAGCTTTAAGTCGGGGGAAACAACCAAATTAGTTATATTACAAGCAGCATCATGCAAATTAGGGCTTAAGTTTTTGCCCACTATAAAAATTTCTTCTAGCGCTGTGCGGATTAAACTCGCCACTCTAAGGGTGCGATAAGAGTTTTGATTTTTCGATCTGGTAACCATATACTTACTATATATCTTTTTGCTTTTCTTCTATGTATTCAAAAATTTCTACTTTGTCTGAAAGTTGAATATCTTGATAATCTTCAAATACTATACCACATTCATAAGACTCTCTGACCTCCTTAACATCTTCTTTAAATCTTCTTAAAGTTTTTAGCTTACCTTCGTGAATCACTACATCGTTTCGCAGCAAACGCATATTGGCACCTCTTTTAGCAATACCTTTCAACACGTAACAACCAGCTACTTTACCGACCTTGGTAATATTAAAGACTTCTCTTATTTCAACATTTCCAAGCCATACTTCACGAATATTTGGAGCAAGCATCCCGCTTAGTAAGCTTTTTACATCATTTATTAAATCATAAATAATAGCATAGCAATTAATACCAACCCCCTCTTTTTTAGCAGATAACTCAGCATGAGAAGACGGACGAACGTTGAATGCTAAAATCAATGCCCTTGAGGCACTAGCCAAAGATACATCGGACTCATTTACCCCGCCCACAGCACTATGCAAAATACGCAATAATACCTCCGGGTGCACTATCTTACTCAAAGAGCCAATAATAGCCTCTAAAGAGCCTTGTGAATCAGCTTTAATCAATACCAATAATTCTTTTTGCTTACCCTTAGAGAAAGGATCTAGCATGTTTTGCACAGGTGAAAGTAGATTTAGCTGGCGATTTTTAAATATTTTGCTATAATTTTCAGCCACTTCTTTGGCAAGTTTTTCATCTTGCATAACGGTAAATTTATCACCAGCAGCAGCAACGTCTTCAAGACCTAAAATACTCACAGCACTACTTGGCTCTGCTATCTCTAGGCTTCTGCCTTTATCGTCTTGTATGCGCTTAATTTTACCATATGTACTGCCGGCAACAATAAACTGACCAACTTTTAATGTTCCTCTGGTTACTAAAATACTTGTAGAAGAACCACGATGTTTATCTAATTTTGCATCGAGCACCACCCCACTTGCATCGTCGCTATAATTACCTTTAGTTTCGATAAAATCTGCTACCAACAAGATAGTTTCTTCCAGCTTATCTAAATTAATTTTCTTTAAAGCCGAAACGGGCATGAAAATTATATCCCCACCCATATCTTCAGCCACCAAATCATAATTTAATAACTCAGTTTTAATTTTATTAACCGCATAGTCAGCATCGTCAACTTTATCGATTTTATTAACTGCAACTATAATTGGCAACTTAGCGGCCTTAGCATGATTTATTGCCTCGACTGTCTGATCCTTGATCCCATCATCTGCAGCAACAACAAGCACAACAATATCAGTTACCTGAGCACCTCTGCTTCTCATTAGACTAAAAGCCTCATGACCTGGAGTGTCGATAAAAGTAATCTTGCGACCATTTTGCAAACTAACTTGGTATGCTCCAATATTTTGCGTTATACCACCAAATTCCTTAAGCGCAATATCGGTGGACCTGATAGCATCTAGTAAAGAAGTTTTACCATGATCAACGTGGCCCATAATAGTAACAATAGGCGGACGAGGCACAAGAGAGTCTTCCCGGTCAACCTTGTCGGACAAAATTGACTCAACAGTTACCTCCTTCATATGCTTAAAATTATGACCAAATGTTGAGGTCAATAGCTCAGCAGTATCGATATCGATGATTTTATTACCATCTGCCATAATGCCTAGCTTCATTAGCTCTTTGACC
>CANGHM010000017.1 GCA_947453775.1 Rickettsiales bacterium
AAAGACGTTTTGGTATATTGGTTAAAGTAATATTGAAAAATACACCTTTTCGCGCTAAATGTTTGAAGGATATAATTTATAGTTGCGATCCTTATGAATTATTATTGAAACGTTTTCAATCCAAAGATGAAGACCATAATGCTCGGAAACTTGATCGGGCTTCCCATCATATACAGAATATCATTAAATCAATAAGGTCGTGTAATATAGAAATAAAGACCTCAGAAGAGGCAGATAAAGTTTGTGCAATATACAGAAAGATGTTAGATGGAATATTCGATCTATATGATAAAAAAACTGCTAATAATCCTTTTAAATATCAAGATTTTAGGGGTGTTCTTATTTTTAAGGATCTTTTTGAGAGTCTTATTAAAAATTATCTAGATTCAGATCTAAATAAGAGTCATGATATAGAAGGTTTCATTTTTGCATGTGTACAAGAGAAAGGAGAAGAGAACGGATATGAAAAACCGGTAATAAAGGATGATTTTGTTAGGCTTTTTAAGCAACCTCAACCCCAACAAGAAGAAGAAAAAGAAGAATACGATGGTGATATTGCTCGATTTCGTGCAGAGATCGACGGCGCCGAATATCCAACTTATCAAGTGAAATCATCTGGCGAGAACCAGAATAATAATGGTGATTTTATATAATACGACCAATAATCACCACTCTTAGCTGCTCCAGGTTAGTAGCTGGGGCGACCATAACCCTATCCCTTTTGTCATGTGAGCTTGAGTCAGCTTTAGCGCTAATTCTTGCCACAGGCACGTTGGGCAAAAGGGCAAAATCATCGCCTACCGTAAAAACCATCTCGCCGTCTTCTAATTTTTCTGGCTCCTTAATATATGCAATGTAGGGCTCCGATGCATCGCCTATATACATGCCGCGTTGGCCAGAAAGCGTTGCTACCGGGATGCGAAATTTTGAGTCGTTGATTAGCAAAACTGTAGCGTAATTTTCACTTACGCTTAGCACCCTGCCAACTACTCCTTGGCCGGACATCACCACATCGTCTTTTGCAACCCCAGCATTTGCCCCGCAAGCAACTACGCCATAATTGCCGCTAGCGTTAGATACTTGACCTAAAAAAGTAGATGTAATAAATTTGCGCTTAAATTGCGATGTAAAATTTACTATTTGCTTTAATTCGCTATTTTCCCGCTCTAGCAAACTGTCACTCACTATTTTTTGCTCAAGATTTTGAATTTGCTCTTTAAGCTCAGCATTGTGCTGGCGCAAAGATTGTAGATTAGCAAAATAATCAGTCCAGTTTTGTGAAATTTCCTTAATTTTATCACCCGCATTACTAGTTGCTTGATACGCTGATCCAGAGATCTCAAGGCTAAGTTTTTGCCAATAAACATTGTTTTGCAAGATATAATACATACCAAGCAACAGACATACAGCAAAAATGAGCCAATATTTGAGCAGCAATGTGCTTAATTTTTTTGCTTTATTAAATTTAACTCTGTTATCTAAAAGTACCATTTTTAGTCTTGTTTAAATAACACATATTTTAGTTTACCAAAATTTTCCAGCACTGTGCCAATGCCTCTAACCACGCAAAATAGTGGTTGATCGGCGATAAAAACCGGTAATTTTGTAGCTTGTTTAATTACAACATCGATGTTTGTTAGCAGAGCCCCTCCCCCTGTTACCGTAATTCCTTTGTCGGCAATGTCGGAAGAAAGCTCAGGCGGGATAACCTCTAGCACGGTGCGAATAGTGTTGATAATTTGATGTATCGGCTCATATAAGCTTTCAGCGATGCTTTTTTCATCCAGGGTAATTTCCAAAGGTATACCGTTGGTCAAATCGCGCCCTTTTATCTGAATTGTTTTGAATTCCTGTTGCTGATCGTCAACTTGCGCTGATCCAATTTCTTTTTTTACTTTTTCTGCAGTGGCCTCACCAATTAATAAATTATGATTGCGGCGAATGTAAGAGATGATGGCTTCGTCGAACCTGTCGCCCCCTACCCTTACTGAGCTAGCGTGCACTATGCCCCCCAAAGATAGCACCGCAACTTCCGTGGTTCCCCCGCCGATATCTACTATCATTGAACCAGTTGGCTCGGTAACGGGTAAATTTGCACCAATTGCTGCGGCCATTGGCTCTTCAATTAAAAACACCTCTCGTGCGCCTGCACTTTCTGCAGCCTCTTGTATTGCTCTGCGCTCTACTGGGGTTGATCCCGAAGGCACGCAAACTACAATTAGCGGTCCAACAAAGCTTTTGCGCCGATGTACCGACCTTATAAAATGCTTAATCATTTCTTCCGCACCTTTGAAATCAGCTATTACTCCGTCTTTCATCGGTCTTTTTGCGTCAATATCCGAAGGGGTGCGCCCCAACATCATCTTAGCTTCATGACCAAAGGCGTAAGGTTTATAGCCACCTTGCTCACGAATTAACGCTACAACCGAAGGCTCGTTGAGCACTATACCTTTATTTTTTACATACACTAAGGTGTTGGCAGTACCAAGATCGATCCCCATATCGGAGGAAAAGATCTCTAAGATTTTTGAAAACATAAAATTTGCTATACTTAAGTTACAGGTAAAGACATATCTTTAGATTATACTCAAAAATGATCCTGCTCAACTATATTTATTAAATAAATGACTACAATTTTTGCACAAAGCTCAGCGTACGGAAAATCCGGTGTTGCAGTATATCGTATTTCCGGCAGTAATGCCCTTGTGGCTGCAAGGCTTATTACTGGTAAAGATCATTTTACACCTAATAATGCATATGTTTGTCAGATATTTGACCCAGCTAATAACGCTCTTATCGATAAAGGAATAGTAATATACTTTAAAGGGCCGGCAAGTTTTACGGGTCAAGATGTAGTAGAGCTCTATTTGCATGGTAGTATTGCGGTGTCTAAAATTATTTTAAATGTACTAGGTAAAATTCCCCACCTCAGGCTGGCTCAAGCTGGGGAGTTTAGTAAATTGGCTTTTTTAAACGGCAAGATGGATTTGGTAGAAGCCGAAGGCGTTGCAGATTTACTCAATGCACAAACTCAAATTCAACATCAAGCTGCATTAAGGCAAATGAGCGGAGAGTTATCGCAAATGTATAATTCTTGGCGCGGGCAAATTATTAAACTTATTGCTAACCTTGAGGCGATTCTTGATTTTCCGGATGAAGACATCCCCCAAGAGATCTTAAATCTTATCACTGTGCAAGTTGAAGTATTAGCTGGCGCTATTAACAAGCATTTGGCTGACAATAATCGAGGTCAAAAGCTAAAAAATGGCATTGCTTTGGCAATTTTTGGCCCACCAAACGTGGGTAAATCTAGCCTTATTAACTATTTGGCTAATAAAGATATCGCCATAGTTTCACAAATAGCTGGCACAACTCGTGATTTTATCGAAACCTTTATCGATATTGCTGGATATCCGATAGCATTAGTTGACACAGCTGGAATTAGAGGCGATAGTAGTGATCCAATCGAGCAAGAAGGCATTAAAAGAGCTGTGCAAAAAGCTCAAATAGCAGATATTAAAATTTTGGTTTTGGATGTAGGTTATGATTTGAATAAGCTAGATGCTAAAATAGCAGAGCTAGTAGATGAAGATACAATTATTGTAATTAATAAAATAGATCTAGCCATTAAGCACACCTATTCTAATGCGATTTATGTATCTATTAACCAAAAGCTAAATTTAGAGGAGCTGCAAAAAGCTATACATCTTAAAGCTGAGCAAATAGCAGGGCTTGGTGAAAATCCGCATATTACCCAAGCTAGATATCGACAAAATCTTGAACTTGCATTGCATCACCTTGAATATTTTAGTCCAGATAAAGACCTAGTTTTAGCAGCTGAGAATTTTAGACAAGCTATGCTGGCTTTAAGTTTTATTACTGGTAGGGTAAGTGTGGATGAAATTTTGGGGGAGATTTTTTCTTCATTTTGCATTGGTAAATGAATCGATATTTTGCAGTTAAAGTTTGATACTAGAAATAAGGCCTTTAGCACTATAATGTAATATGCTTAAGGCTGGCTAAGGCTCATAGTAAGGAAAGCCAGAAAACCTCAAAATCAATTAACTATATAAAAATAATGCCCAAAATTCGCCTAGATCAATACCTAATAACCAACGCCTTAGCGCAAAGCTTGTCTCATGCGCAAAGTTTATGCATGCAAGGACTTGTTCACGATCAAAACAAGCAATTAACTAAAGCTGGCATGATGGTAGATGAAAATCGCCTGGACATTAAGGTTAAGCATCTGAAAAATCACGATTATGTTGCAAGGTCAGCGCTAAAATTAAAAGCAGCAATACAAGAATTTTCAATTATAGCGCAAGATAAAATTTGCGCCGATTTAGGCTGTAGTACCGGTGGATTTACCGAAGTTTTACTGGAGTATGGTGCAAAAACGATTTATGCAGTTGATGTTGCTTATGGTGAATTTTCTAGCAAGCTGCGCAATAACGAAAAAATTATTTTACTTGAACGTACTAATGTAAGGGTTTTAAATAATACCCTTATTCCACAAATGCTCGACATTATCGTGTGCGATCTAAGCTTTATAGGCTTAAAAACTGCCCTACCAGCGAGTTTGGAGCTGTTAAAATCAGATGGCATTTTGCTAACATTAATTAAACCGCAATTTGAAGTAGCAAAAGAGCAAGTTGGCCCAAAGGGCATTATTACTGATCCTGCTTTGCATAGTATGGTATGTGCAGATATTTCTGCTTGGCTAAGTAGCAACGATCGTTTTACTATTATTGGCATACTCCCTAGCCCTATCCTTGGAGCTAAAGGTAATCAAGAATTTATCCTTTACGCTAAGAAAAATTAAAAATTTACATCTTTAGCTAATTGCTCGATTTCCTCAAAATATAGCAAAGATCTTGATGATTTGAGTATAGTCTTCTCTTTGTGCAAGGTTATCGACAATCAGACGCGAGGTGTTAAAGCAAGATTTATGGATAAACGAATTTTTCACGTTGCGCTCAATCTCGATAATGTATTTGTGATGATCCTCGTCTTCCACGATCAAATCTGCTAGACTGCGCTTGCTTTTGCCGCCTTCCTTGTTGCTTTCGCTTTCAAGCAGGGCTATAATTTTAACTTTTTTATACCCCTTTGTTGCCAAAAGAGCAGAAATAAACCCTTCAACGATACTGTAATCGCCTTTATCTTTTAACAGATACTTGATGGCGTAATCAAAGCTTACAAGCGATTTATCGTTGATCATTTTTTTTGTTTATTGATTGGATATCATACCCCTATTTTAACCGATTCGCCGATATTAGTCAAAATACACCTTGGGGTTTTATTTAAAAGTTATTTAATGAATACTTATTGATTTTTAATACATTTTAAATTAAATAAATAAAGTATTTTGCAATTTGCCTAGTAAGTATTTTTACTTTTTTGCGAGATTTAATATTTTTTAAAGCATAAAAATGCTATATTAAAAATTAGCATAGCATTTTTTTACAATGCTGTGTTTTTATTTTAACAAATTTGGTATAAAATTATGAGAATCTCAATAGGTTACCTAAGTTATGAGGATCACAATAAATTCTTAACTCAAGCAAAATTGACTGAGCTTCAAGAAATTATTGATGCAACAATAAAAGCACATCGGTGGCATGGACATCTTAAGATCAGCATGAAGCAAGATCAAGAAACGTCAATCGAAAGAATAGAAGAAATAGCCCAAATATTTGCTGAAGGACTCAAGAATCATGACATATCAATCAGTGGCATAGAAATTGATATGCCTGAGAAGTATTCCAAAGCATTTATAAGAAAATTAAACGGAATAAAATTTAACGGCGATTCTACAGGCCTGTTCTATATTGATATACCAGCTTCATCAACAAAAGATTTTATACAACAAAATGAATTTCGTATAACAAGCAAGCTCGGATTCCCCAAATCGCTGATGATAAAGGCTAATTGCCTACTGCCAGAAGACGAACAGAACCTAACCGAAAAGGGTTTATTTCAAATAGCACATTCTGATACTCCAGGAGTATTCAGTAGAACGTTTGTTGAAAATACTTGGTTTTTTCAAGCGCTTTGTCCGTATACCTCCCAGGATTCCTTGAGGAATATAGTGGATATTATTGAAAGAATTCCTGAAAGAAAAGATGACTTTTTGAATCACCTTAATACTAATTGGACAAAATATCTCTTAATTTCTAAATTTCGAGAAGCCACAGCCGATCAAAAAGAAATTTTCATTAATTTATTTGAAGATGGCTCTAAAATTAAAGTTATTTTTGAATTATTACGCAATGAAATTTTTACGGCAGAAGAGCTCAAGGAGGCAATAAATCCAGAATCAGATTTAAGCTCAATAACAAGCTTAATGCAGAATAACGCGGTCTTTAAAAAACATATAGATACACACTGGATGGATCCAGAGTGGCAATTAATTTCCAAATTTAACAAAGCTGAACCAGAGGACAAAAACGATTTTCTCAACTCGCTTGAAGATGACTCTGTAACTAAGATTCTTTTTGAATTATTCAAGGACGAAATGCTCACGACTCAAGAGATAAATCAGGCACCCCAAGCCGCACTTACGAAAGAAGCATTAAAATTATCCTTTCAGAAGTTGGTAAAGAATATAAAGAAGGCAGATTGGAAAAGTCTGGACACATGCATTAGTGAGGAAGATACCTCTGAGGAGGCAGATGCACTGCGAGAATTTAGTGTTCACTACGATCATAAGAAAACTAATGAGTCGCTGCGCACCAAACAAATATTGATTTGGGCATACCTGAATCAAAATAAAGATCTATTTGCACATATTTGGAACTTTCTAGAGGAAAATAAAAAAAGGAATGAAGAAAAGGATAAGGATAATGAAGAAAAGGATAAGGATAATGAAAAACATAAGAGTAGCTTGACAGACGCTGAGAAAAAACTTGATCAATACGCACATGAAATAAGTAACTCTATAAAGCAAAACACAAATCTAGAAGACCATTATCAGGCCAATGAGATGGAAATTCGATCTTATTTGTCTAGATTGCGCGACGTGTACTCAGAAAATACAGAATACGAGTATATACCAGATGCGATTAAGAAATACAAAGACATAGATCCGCAAGGTTATCAACGCTCAATAATGAATATTGAAGCAATATCAAAAGCAGTAGGCGAGATATTATTTGATAAGCATAAAGACAGCTATAGTTATGATTGGCTTACAAAGCTTTATAAAGGTATTTTAGTAAAAAAAATCTTTGATCAAACTTTGAAATCAAATTTTAAATTCAAAGATGATATTAAATATTATGATCATAACGCTAAGCTATTGTGCAAAATAATAGAAGAAGATGCAACACTCGCTTTTGAAAATATTCATCGATCGTTTCCACCAGAGTGGTGGGGGCAACCTCAGAGCGCTTCAGAGTTCTATGATCTGCTAAATACAATGCCAGCTGAAAAAGTTACGAAATTTGCAAAATATCTTGATAAAAACTGGATAAATTCAGATTCTCTGGATAAATTAGTTCTATCATTTGATGAAGTTAGTTTCGAATGCCGAAAAGCTATTCTTGATAAATTTCCAGATGATTCTAACTTCAAAACCTTTTGGAAGAGTAATAAATCAGGGGATTTTTTGTATGATGAATCGGGGGTAAACATAGATCTTCTAACGCAAATAGAATTGTTTAAGTCACTTCAGCGTGGGGCAGAAGAGCAGCAGCAGATCAAAGAGAGTAAGTCCAATCCGTCGCAAGAATTTAATAAAGCTAAAGATGAGACTATAGCTAAGGACGTTTTGTTCCTTGATTATCTAATGAAAGCTCCAGCTAAGGATGCTGAGAATTATGCAAAATATCTTGATAAAAACTGGATAAACGAAAATCATCTGGATGAATTAGTTCTATCATTTGATAAACTTAGTTTCAAATGCCGAGAAGCCATTCTTGATAAATTTCCAGATGATTCTAACTTCAAAGCCTTTTGGAAGGCTAGCAAATCAGGGTATTTTTCGTATGATGAATCAGGTACACTCCCCCTTTCAATGCAAATAGAATGGTTTAAGTCAATTCAGCGTG
>CANGHM010000018.1 GCA_947453775.1 Rickettsiales bacterium
TGGTAATAAGTGTCATGTTTGTTGTTGCATCTTGCTCTATAGGCTTTAAAAAAATTCGATTTCCAGAGGGCACCACTTGCCAACCAGTTGTATCGCCCATAGATATGCTCAGGACCTCTTCGGAGTCAGACAGCTCAATGCTGGCTTGATAGTTATAGTAACCATTGAACTTAAACACATCGTCTGGGCTATATACCATTATCCTCATGCGGCTATCTATGGGAGTTGGTCTTGCCTCGCGTACTGCAAATGTTAAATATGGACTTATAAATGTAGCCAACAATATAAAAAAATTTATATAACTCATACTCACTATTTGAATTCGTTTTTCAATAACTTTAATTTGTAACTAGTAACAATAAAGTTAAATTTAGTACCGGTTTGCTGGCCTAATTTTATTGGATCAGTTTGAAATGCAATATTAGCTTGCCAAAGAATTTGCTCTTGAATTTTGTTATTCTGATCGCGTGCAATTGACCTAAATATGATTTTAGTATCGTTAAAATTAAAATCAGTAGATACAATCTCTACACTGCGTGTTAATTGATCTTGATATCTTAAAACTGGAGAAAGATAGTTATTGATGCTGATAAAATTATAATACTGATTAAATATCTCAGTACTTGAATTTGTTTTAATAAAGCTTAATTGCTTTTTCAGATCATTATAATCGTACTCTTCTCTTTGTATTACATAGTTTTCGACTAAGATTTGTGAAATAGATTTTAGTGGATGCTGCTTATAAGTATCAGCTTTGGTAATAGTAATTTGCATATCTGAAGATGCATCATCCAAAATAACTGCATATTTTAGTACATCTGTAATTGGAAAAAGTTTGTAAATCGTGTTTACAGAGCCTAAAAGCAATAAAAACATTATTGTTCCTATACAAATTATGTACGACCTTTGTGATAAAGGTTGTAAGTATTTTTCGCAGTACCAAATACGACACTCGTTAAAATAAACCTCTAAACTATCGTTTATATTCATCATGCAAAAGTTAAGTCCTTTACTTAATTTATAATTTAAACTGTGAGTTAAGTATAGAGCGATATGCTCATTTGGGGTGAAAATATAATGCATAGTAATAAAAGTGCAATCTTATACCAGCAAATTTGTTATTTTGTATTCAATAGTTGTATAATCTAGCAATGTAAATATAAAGCTAACTTAATTAATATCGATGGTAATAAGAAATGAATTAAACCATCTGGCTGTAATAATGGATGGTAATAGCAGGTGGGCACAGCAAAATATGCTAGATCGTTATTTGGGTCACAAAACTGGTGCAGAAAAAGCAAAATTATTAATAGAACTAGCTTATAACAACAAAATTAAGCACTTAAGCTTATTTGCTTTTTCGAGCGAAAATTGGCAAAGATCATCTCCAGAAATAGATTATTTATTAAATCTTTTAGCTTCATATTTAGACACTCAGAGTCAAAAATTATTAGACAAAGGTATAAAACTATTGGTTATAGGTGATTTAAATAATTTATCTAATGAGTTAAAAAATAAAATTATAGCTATTAACGATAGCTCTCCCAAAGAAATTCATATGAATTTATATATAGCTTTTAGTTATGGTGGAAGAGAAGAATTAGTGCAGGCTGTAAAAAAAGCATTATCTATGAAAATGCTAGCTGATGAAGTTAGCGAAGCAAATTTCGCTAATTTACTTTATGCTCCTCAAATGCCTAATATCGATCTTTTAATAAGAACAGGAGGCAACAATCGAATAAGTAATTTTTTGCTGTGGCATAGTGCTTATTCTGAGATTTATTTTATTAAAAAATACTGGCCAGATTTTAGTGAAGAAGACTTAATGATGGCAATAGATCAATATAAAATGTCTAATAGAACTTTTGGTGCTAGAAATGAATAATTTAACTGCTCGCATTATATCTTCTGTTATTCTTGCTATTATTGTATCAGTTATAGTAATTTTTACCTTAAAAATATATTACTGTTTTATAGCATTGATAGGAATACTTATGTTTTACGAGTGGTGGAAAATGAGTAAAAATACAGTTTATCTCAAATATAGCATCATATTATTTATTCCCATCTTATCGCTTATTTTTAGTAGATATTACGGCGATTACAAACTGATTTTACTCTACGTTTTTAGTATTGCTAGCACAGATACTTTTGCAATGGTAGGTGGAAAGCTAATTGGTGGCAAAAAGCTAGCCCCGGTAATTAGCCCTAATAAAACGTGGAGTGGGCTTTTTTGTGGAATGTTGGCTTCATCTTTAGCGTGTTGGTTTTTAGGAAATGCTATTGATATTCAATTGTCTGCTGATTTTATATTGTACGGCTTGATTAATGCTGTAGTAGCACAATATAGCGATTTGTTTGTCTCTTATTTCAAAAGAAAGTGCAATGTAAAAGATTCAGGAACTCTTATACCAGGTCATGGAGGTGTATTAGATCGCTTTGATGGCTTTATTTTTTCTGCCCCTTTGTTGTTAGCACTAATATTATGGCAAAAATAGCTGTTCTTACCGGAGCTACCAGTAAATTAGGCCCATATATTGCAAAGCATCTTAGTAAACTAGGATATCAAGTTATAGCCCACTATTATAGCGCTGAAAATAAAGCCTTTGAAATGCTAAGCAGTGGGGATATTTCGCAAGCAATACAAGCAGATTTTAGTGATTTAAATAGTATAGATGCTTTGGTGGGCAAGATTTATCAGCATTGCTCAAAAGTTGATCTTTTAGTTAATAATGCTGCTATTTTTCAGCACGATACAGCTTTGCATTTTGATGTATCAAATTTACAAAGACATATCGACATTAATGCTTTAGCATGCATCAGATTAATACAGCAAATTGCTCTAAAACAAAATGCCGATCTAAAGATAGTAAATATGCTTGATTTAATGACGCAAAAGACCACTAAAACTTATTTTAGCTACAACTTGAGTAAAAGATTGTTGCAAAGCGCAAGTAAATTAATTCAAAGCTGTATGCCCGATATCAAAATTCAAAATATTTACTTACCTAAGATAAATAATCCCAAAGATTTAGATTTATTTATTAAAATATAAAAATATTTAATGCATCTTGCTTGCAAATAACAAAATAAAATGCTATATTAAAACTAATATTTAATTTTAAATTAGATATTTATTTAACATAACTAAATAAAAAAATTATTATGAAAAATTTACTACACTTGAAAATTAACTGCGATAAGGACCTTACTATACAATTTTATAATGCTGTTCTTGAAAATGATATTGAGAAGGTCAAAAAATTATCAACGCTTGAAAACATTGATTTTAATGTTCGAGAGCAATTTGGTAACACAGGATTTCTCGTGTCTGTTGAGCGTGGTAATGTTGAGATGCTCGATGTGTTATCAAAAATACCAGACGTTGATGTTAATGCTCGAGATAAATATGGTAACACAGCATTTTTCGTGTCTGCTGAGCGTGGTGATATAAATACGATCAATATATTAGCAAAAATACCAAATATTGATGTTAATGCTCCAGATCCAAATGGTGAATCAGTATTTCTCTCGTTTGTTAAGCGTGGTGATGAAGAGATGGTCGAGGTGTTATCAAAAATACCAAATATTGATGTTAATGCTCGAGATTACTATGATGAAACACCATTTGTCTCGTCTGCTAGGTGTCGTAATGCAAAGATGATCAAGGTGTTATCAAAAATACCAGACGTTGATGTTAATGCTCGAGATAACTATGGTGAATCAGCATTTCTCGCGTCTGTTAAGCGTGGTGATAAAGAGATACTCGATGTGTTATCAAAAACACCAGACGTTGATGTTAATGCTCGAGATGGATTTGGCGAAACAGCATTTTTCTACTCTGCTGCGCGTGGTGATACAAAGATACTCGATGTGTTATCAAAAATACCAGACGTTGATGTTAATGCTCGAGATAACTATGGTGAATCAGCATTTCTCGCGTCTGTTAAGCGTGGTAATGCAAAAATAGTCAAGTTTTTATCAATATTGGAAAACGTTAATGTTAATGCTCGAGATGCATATGGTGAATCAGCATTTCACAGGTGTAGTAGGCTTGGTGATGAAGAGATGGTCGATGTGTTATCAAAAATACCAAAGGTTGATGTTAATGCTCAAGATTACTTTGGTAACACAGCATTTGGCGCGTCTGTTAAGCGTGGTGATGAAAAGGTGGCCGTGATGTTATCAAAAATACCAAATATTGATTTTAATGCTCGAGGTAATGATGATACAACAGCATTGCAGCATCTTCTGGAAACTCAAAATCTTAAGGGTCTCAAAGCCTTACTCAAAGTACCAAATATTGATCTTAATATTGAAGAGCAGTATGAGACGTTAGGTTGCTATAGAGGCGCGCGTTTTGAGGCTGATCGTATTCAATATAGGACAATTCTCAAAAATTGGATAACCTTAAATTTAATAAAAAGATCTGATGATAAAGATACAAATAATCTTAAATTAGCGCGGGATAGTTTGCTTAAAGGGGATGATAATCCTTTGAAAAGTTTTTTAGAAACATGGCGCGCACCTGATCTTGATGAGATGGTCAATAAGCTTAAGAATGTTGATTCTGATATTAATCAGTTGGGGGCATGGATTGGTGAAAATTGGTATGATCTTGATGAGTTTGGGTTATTCTCTGGGATTAATAAAAATTGGCAAAAGAGTTTTAATGATCCATTAGCTAAATTTAATATTGATGCTAAAAAGAAAGAAAAAATAATAGATACACTTAAAGAATTCTTAGAGATAGCCGGCGGAGAGGAGAAGATTGCAGTAGATACAGAGGATTTAATGTATCATGTTAAAGATTTTTACACGTATATGGATACAATTAAAGAGTCATCACAGATACCTGAGACAATCTCAAACGCTTCAGCAATGAATACAGAGCTTGTCGTGACTTATCCTGACCAGGTGGATACTGAGGTTTTAGGTGCAGATCAAATGCTTCAATTATCAATTTTATCTTAAATTTACTGCGCACCGAATAAACTTAAGATAATAGTATGCAGCTAGGCAACTGGCTGCGGCAAGCAGCATCGCAAGCGTGGTATAGCCATGAGTGATGATGCTGGAAAATGCATAGTATTTGATTATAAAACCTGGTAATGGTGGCAGACCCATTAAAGACAGTACGCACACTAAAAACAGACCTTTGTAAAAGATACTTTGTGGAAAAACGCAATCTAATATATGGCCAGCTAAGCTTGGAATTGATAGATTCTCGATATCCAGCTTTAAGTAGACCATCGTACCAAGTAGTGCTAAGACATTAAAGATGTAGACAGAAATATAAATAGTTGCAAGTGTATAATCCTGAGTAGCTAAGCAAAACAAAACATAAGCAACATCTAAAATACCGCTGTAAGCTAAAAAACGTTTGAAATTATTTTGCCATAGCGCTCCAAAGCTACCAACTAATACTGAGAATATTCCGCAAACAATAAATATATTTTTTAGTGTTTCTAGTAAAGCAAAATTGATGTTGATGTTGGTTAAAATATTAATTAAAGCCACTAATGCGCTAAATTTATTGCTAGAAGCCAAAACATTTAAGGAAAAAACTGGAGCCCCCTGATAAGCATCCGCTAACCACATATGCATAGGCGCTGCTGCAAGCTTAAACATTAAGCTCAATATTACCAATATTATTCCTATACTGCTGAGTATGTTATTGGTAAAAGCACTGTAATTGAAACTAGCACTAATGCCATAAATTAAACTAATACCAAAAAGCAAGATGCAAGTAACTGCGGCTCCCAAGCAAAAATATTTAATCCCTGCCTCGCTAGATTTTACATCACCTCCCATAGCAACCAAAATATACGAGACAAGAGCTTGCAACTCTAAGCCAACAAATAAACTTAGAAAATCTATTGCACTAATCATTACAAATCCCCCAAGACAATGCAGTAATAATAAAGGGATATACTCAAATGCTTTTGCCCCTGATAATTTATTCCAAATTACGCAAGCAAACAGTGTAAATAGCAGCAAAAGAATTTTATACCATGGCACTATGTTGTCTATGTTGTATTGCAGGTCGTATGGCGCTATGTCGTAATATGCCACAAATCCTGTCAGCATAGCTAATAGACTAATTGCGATGCTAGCTAAAACTTTTTGCCAGCAAAATAACCCTAGCAATAAAGTAAATAGGGCAATAGAGCACAACATTATCTCTGGAATAAAATTATCGAACATACAGTAGCTTTTTAATTGGTTGATGCAACGAATCTAGCACTAGGTGCGCAGCTATGCCAAAAAATATTATGCAAAATGCTAGTGATAAGAAAACTATTTTTTCACCTACGTTTAAAGCACTTTCCTGTGGTTTTAACTTTACGATTTTCGGGTTTTGCGTTTGTCCAAACATTACTCGTTTATATAAACTAAGTAAATATACAGCCCCAAAGACCATGCCAGCCCCAGCGCATGAGGCGATAATAGGATGCTTATCAAAGGTGCCACTTAAAGATAAAAACTCACCTATAAACCCACTAGTGCCAGGTAGCGCTATGGAGCCTAAAGTAAAAACCATGTATGCGCAAGCTAAATGTGGCATTTTATCTGCCAAGGCCCCTAAGCTGTTGATTTGTTTAGTATGAAATCTTGTATACACGCTGCCTATTACAAAAAATAGACCTGCACAAATCAGACCATGGCTGAGCATCTGAAAAATTGCCCCGCTAATGCTGGTAACATTTAAACTAAAAATGCCAATATTAACGTAACCCATGTGAGCGATTGAAGAGTAGGCAATCATTTTTTTAATATCTTTTTGCCCGCTTGCTACTAATGATGCATAAATAATAGCAAAGCCGCCCAGATAAAGACCATAAATGGCAAAACTTTGTGTTGTTAGGGGTAAAATGGGCAATAAAATTCTTAAAAAACCAAAACCGCCCATTTTCAGCAACACGCCTGCTAAAATCACTGAGCCGACACTAGGAGCTTGTACATGAGCAGAAGGCAGCCAAGTATGCAAAGGTACAATAGGTAGTTTAATGGCAAAAGATATGAAAATTCCCCACCAAATAAGCTCAGCTTGGCTCTTAGTTAATAAATGCTCTTGGTTATATAGCTCAAGAAGATTTAATGTACCCAAGTTAGCATATAAAGAAATTATGCAAATAATGAATAGCAACGATGCAAATAAAGTGTAAATAAAAAATTTATACGAAGCATAAATTCTATTTTCACCACCCCAAATACCAATAATAAAATACATTGGCACTATTGCCATCTCAAAAAATATGTAAAACAATAATAAATTAAGCGAAGCAAAAGCTGCATTAACCAAACTTTGCAATATCAATAATAACCCTATTATGCCTTGCTGATTTTCTTCCTCGGACCATGCTAAATAAATACTGCTCAGTAGGGTTAAAAAACATGTTAGTATCATTAAACTAAGCGATATCGCATCAGCGCCAATGAAAAAATCTAGCCCAATGTGGCGTATTAAATTTACTTGCACAGTAAAATGAAAATCAGATTCATCAACATCAATGCACCTCATCAGCCACGCGCTAGCTAACAAGCAAAATAAATTGAGCAAAATGGCTGGTCCAAATATACTTTTTTTACTTAAAGGCTTAGTAATTATTAGACCCAAACCTAAAAACAATGGTAAAAAAAGTACTGTGCACAATAAACCAGATAAAAACATCGATTGCATCATATAATTTCCACCATAAAAAGTAACCCGGCAATACCTACCACTAGTAATATGCTTGAGGCATAGTCAAAAATAAAACCAGTATGATATGCACTTACCTTGGAAGATAAATAACGCACCCACAAGACTAAATACTTTATTAAGCCATCTATGATGTATGTATCAAATAGTGCAAGTAGCACAGCTGCGCCATTAAATATTGGAGCAA
>CANGHM010000019.1 GCA_947453775.1 Rickettsiales bacterium
CCAGCTTGTGATAAAGTTGGCTTGCCAGATCAAAACAATCAGCAGCTTGAATAGTTTGAGTGCTTTGAATACTATTGCTTAAAATCATTATTTGCTCTAATTTACTTGCATTAGTATAGCTACATCCCTCTAATTGCACAGCAATTAAGTGCTTTGCTAAGTTATTAAGCGGTAAAATATGCGGCAAAAAGAAACTTTGATGATGCTTGGTTTGTTTTGTTATTAAGCTTTGAATCAATGTATTACATAGCAATCCATTGGGCAATAATATATTTATGTTTTCAAAAGAATTGCTCCTAATATAATCCTGAGCTGAATTAACTATATAGTCGGGGTTAGTTGAGATGTGATATTTTTGCATCATCCATCTGGCTATTTCTTCTATATAATCTAAGTGCGAAGGTATGTGGTAAAGATGCATTTTATATAAATTTTAGTATTTTCGAAAATAATGCTTTGCAAGATCGACTTCTGCCTAACTTAGTATTATAATCAAATTATAATATATTATAGCTAAAAGATTGCACAAATGGCTTTGTATGTTTAAGAGCGACAGTGTTGCTTAAAAGGCACAATTAATAAGATTTAATACTTATGGACGATTTGGAAGTAATAGAGGCTATACAAAATGCCATACCTGGTGCTAAAGTTATTCTAAAATCTATGGATTGTAGTAGAAAAGGTTACTACATAGAAGTTCAGTCGCAAACCTTTGAAGGGCAGAGTCTTTTAAATCAACATCGCATGGTGAAAAAGGCAATTGCTAGTTTTGTGGATGATGAAATTTTACATGCCGTTACATTAAAAACAAAAAGCTAGTCCTATGTCTACGATCATGCAAGTTTTACCAGCTAATATTTTAGGTGGCATGGAAAAAGAAACTTTAGAAACAGCTAAAGCAATAGTGCAAAGTGGCAATAACTCTTTGGTAGTTTCAAGAAGTGGCCCAATAGTTGCAAAACTTGCTGAAGTAAATTCTTTGCATTATGCCCTGAATACTAAAACTACAAATCCATTTAATATACTTAGAAATAGAAATCAGCTAGTTCAGATCATTAAGGAACATAATGTTGAATTGATGCACGCCAGATCCCGAGATGCAGCTTGGACTTGCCACTTAGCATCAAAAAAAATTGATATAGCTCTAATTACAAGTGTTTATGGAGCTTATAATAATACTAATATATTTAAAAGAGCTTATAACAAAGTTATCATGAAAGGCGATATTATTGTTGCGGTATCAAATTTTATTAAACAATATATTTTAGCAAATTATCTGATTACCGATGAAAGCAAAGTTCGAGTTGTGCCCATGGGTATCGATCATCGATATTATGATTTATCTAATATTAAGCAAAATAAGGTAGATGAATTTAAGCAAAAATATGCAGTCCCTAAAGACTGTATTGTGCTACTTTTACCATCTAGATTTATAGCCTCTCAAGGTCACCAATTATTAATTAAAGCTTTGGCCAAACTTAGGCACTTAAATTTTTATTGCATTATGGCGGGTGACTTATCTAAAAATCCTGATTATACAGTCTGTATACAAAACATGATTAACCAGCTGAAATTACAGAGTAAAATTCAAATTTTTGGACCTGAAAAGGACATTCTCCATTTATATGCTTTGTCTGATATTGTCTTGTCTGTGGCACAAGAGCCCGAAGCTTTCGTGCGAACCTTAATCGAGGCGCAAATGATGCAAAAGTTTGTTATTACTACTAATATTGGAGCTGCCGGCCAAGTTGTGAAAGATCAAGACAGCGGCTTGCATTTTCAGTCTGGCAATATACAGGATTTAGCCGATAAAATTAGCTACGCATTGCAAGAATTTAATAGCGAGAAATATATCCAAATAACTAAAGCTGGGCAACTTTCAGCCCTAAAATCATATCCTATTGAGGTAGTACAAAAGCAGCTATTAGATATTTATGCAGAACTTTTATGAGTTTTGAGCTATCGGCTTTTATTATCGTTAAAAATCAAGCACAGCGCATTAGCGCAACGATACTGAGTTTACAAGCACTGGCTCGTGAAATTATAGTTGTTGATAATGGAAATTGTGCTCAAGCAAGTAAAATCGCTAGCTCTTTAGGCTGCAAGGTAATTTATCATTTTCAACATAGCGACCTTTCACAAAAAGCTTTTGCTGAAAATTTGTGCGCTTATGACTGGGTAATTAACATTGATTCAGATGAAGTCTTGTCGCAAGATTTACAACACGAGATAAGCTATATTTTTACAACCGGTTTACATGAAAAATATAAAGGATATTGGATCGATTTGCCGATAATGATGCTTTGCGATGCAAAACCTCGTCTATGGTCACCTAAGCACAGACGCTTAAGGTTATATAATAAAAAATATGCCAGCTTTAGCTTTGCGAAAGATGTGAATGCCGATGGAGCTATTTTAAATGCTGGATTTGATCCAAAAAGTCATTTAAGCAGAATGCTTGCACCAGCTTACAATTATTCTTTATCGTCTATAAGTCAATTGGTAAGGAAATTAAATTTTTATACAGATCAGCAAACGCTTGATCTTATTCATGCTGAAAGAGGCTTTTCACCAATACGCGTATGCTTTGAATTTTTCTTCTCTTTAATAAAATATTATTTTTTGCGCAGATATTTCGTTTTTGGATTTAGGGGATTAATTTATTCTATGATTTTTGCCTTTGCTAGATTTCTAAGATGCGCTAAAGTATATGATATAGTTAATTCAGTTGATACTAAAAGCAAGATATGAGTAAATTTGAGTTTACCTTAAAAAATCAACATCGCAACAGCCGCACCGGTCTATTGCACACAGCGCATGGAGCAATTAACACTCCAGCTTTTATGCCCGTTGGCACTGCTGCATCAGTCAAAGCTATGCTACCTGAGCAGATTAAGGCAACAGGAGCGCAAATTATTTTATCTAACACCTACCACTTAATGCTCCGGCCCGGCGAAGAAGTGGTGCTTAACATGGGTGGATTGCATAAATTTATGAACTGGGATGGCCCTATTTTAACTGACTCTGGTGGGTTTCAAGTGATGTCTTTATCGGCTTTACGTAAAGTAAAAGAAGAGGGTGTAACTTTTCGCTCGCATATTGACGGTAGCTCGCATTTGCTTTCGCCAGAAATTGCCACGCGCATTCAGCATAATTTAGGTAGTACGATTTCAATGATTTTTGATGAATGCACACAATACCCTGCCACATACGAGCAAACGCAGCGCTCTATGGAGCTTTCGCTCAGGTGGGCAAAACGCTCAAGGGATGCCTTTATACACCGCTCTGGCTATGCACAATTTGGCATAGTGCAAGGCGGTGTATTTGAAGATTTGCGCGCCAAATCAGCTGCCAACCTTGTGGATATGGACTTTGAAGGGTACGCAATAGGGGGCCTTGCTGTAGGCGAAGGGCAAGAGCTGATGTTTAATGTGCTAGATTATTGCCCATCTTTGCTGCCGGTAAAAAAGCCACGATATTTAATGGGCGTTGGTAAACCAAGTGATATCATAGGCGCTGTTGCAAGAGGTATAGATATGTTTGATTGCGTTATTCCCACAAGATCAGGCCGCAATGGTCAAGCCTTCACTAGCTTGGGAGCTATTAATATTCGCAATCAAAAATATAGGCAAGATGGCTCTAGCGTTGATCCAAATTGTAGTTGCTATACATGCGCCTCATTTAGCAGGGCGTATATCCATCATTTAGTAAAAAGTCAAGAAATTACCGGCTCTATCTTAATGACTTTGCACAACTTGCACTATTTTCAAGATTTAATGAGCCGCATTCGAGATTATATCAACCAAGGTAAGGATTTTGACTTTGAATATTAAGCAAGATCAGCAAAAAATATCAGTTTATCTACACTGGCCTTTTTGCTTAAGTAAGTGCCCATACTGCGATTTTAACTCTCATACTTTTACTACAATTGAGCAAGACCGTTGGCAAGATGCATATTTGCAAGAGCTAGAATACTTTGCCCATATTTTAAAGGGTAAGTCGATCGGCTCGATTTTTTTTGGCGGAGGCACTCCTTCGTTAATGGAGCCCAAGCTCATTGAAGCTATATTAAATAAAATTGCTACTTTGGGCAATATAACCAAAAATACTGAAATTACCATCGAAGCCAATCCAACCTCTAGTGAAAGTGGTAAGTTTTTAGGATTTAAAAGCGCTGGGGTTAATCGTATTTCATTGGGCATTCAGTCTTTTAACGAGCAAGATTTAAGATTCTTAGGTCGCAAACATAGCAAGCAAGAAGCAATAGATGCAATCAAATTAGCTGCCAAGCATTTTACAAATTACTCATTTGATTTAATTTATGCAAGACCAAATCAAGAAATTTCCGCTTGGCGCAAAGAATTACAGCTAGCGATTGATTTAGCCAGTAAACATATATCGCTATATCAGCTGACTATTGAAAAAGGCACCCCTTTTTATTCAATGTATCATAAGGGGCAATTTGATTTGCCAGATCAAGATAAAGCATTTGATTTTTATGAAGCTACAAATCTTTTCTTGCAGCAGCATGGCTATGAACGATACGAGATATCCAACTATGGACAAAAAGGTTTTGCAAGCGTGCATAATCTAAATTATTGGCAATATGGTCAGTATTTGGGCATAGGTCCTGGCGCTCACAGCAGACTGGTGACCCAAGAAAATACCATGCAGGCTATGGAGATGATCTATAGTCCGCAAAATTGGCTTGCTAGCGTTTCTGCTAATAATTGCGGCATAAAAAGCACCACTCTTTTAACCAAGCTTGAAGTGACAAAAGAGATTATTATGATGGGCTTGCGTCTAACGCAAGGTATGAACAACGAACAACTAATCAAGCTTACTGGTAAAACATTTGCCGACTTACTCCCGGCGGATTTACTTGAAGCGTTGATTCAATCCGATCTGCTGAGCATCAGTAGCACTGGTCAAATGCTCACTACAAAAGGGCTTGCCGTGCATAGCAGAATTATTAGCAAAATTTTTGATAATTTATTATATAGTCAATTGATTTGAGGTTTGCAACTTCGTCACTGCGCCCTTTACTATATAGAATAGCGCTAAAGGCATTGTTTCTAGTATCAAACTTCAACTTAATTGACTATAGTCAATTGATTTGAGGTAAAAAAAGAAAAACTAAATTGATCGAATCGGTTGGTTAAAATACTATTTTTCAACCACCACTTTTTCAATCACCGCATTTTGCGCTTGTGCTTGCTCTTTCAGTTTGAGCAATTTGGCTTCCAGTAGATCTATATCCTTTTGTGTGCAGATACCTAATAAAACAGGATCCCTAGGGCGCAATTCTGCAATATTCCAATAAGTTTTAGACCTAATCGATTGAATAGTATTTTTAGTTGTACCAATTAATTTTGTGATATCTGTATCTGAAACTTCAGGATATGTTTTAATAAGCCAAAAAATGGCATCTGGTTTATCTCTTCTTCTTGAAATGGGTGTATATCTTGCTTTTTTGCCTGTTTTTTTAACATTAGGACGCAAAACGGCTTTGCTTATTTGTAATTTTGTCAGAGGATCTGCGCTACAACGATTGATTTCGTCTTGTGTTAACTGCCCTAAGGTAACTGGATTTATTCCAACAATGCCTTTTGCCACATCTCCATCAGCTATACCTTTAATTTCCAACTCATGCATACCACAGAAATCAGCTATTTGTTTAAATGTCAAAGATGTATTATCAACAAGCCATATAGCAGTAGATTTTGACATTAATGGTAAATTCTGTTTTGCAATTTGCATAAGAAAATCAAAGTTGTTAAAGAATAAGACTCTAGTTATATTAAAAAGCTACCAATTTAACTCTCACCTGCAGTTTTCAGAAAATATTGGTCGGAGCAGAGAGATTCGAACTCCCGACCCTCTGGTCCCAAACCAGATGCGCTAACCAGACTGCGCTATGCTCCGAGAATTTATGCTGCTTATTGATTATGGAATTTGGTTTTTTAATATTTAAAACTCAAATAAGAGCTCATTATATAAAACCCAATATTTATAAACAGTATATCGCAGGGCTAGATAAATTGTAGATCATTTTTATTTTTGATGCAAGTAACATGTTGTATTTAATGAAGCATTGCTAAACAAATATAGACAACAATCAAAAAAATATTCTTGCAATAAGCTAAACTATTGCACCAAATCCTAAAAATCTAGCTCTAAATAATGTTTAGGTGGATTGATGCCTTTAACTTTTTCATATAAAGTAGCCCTAAAAGATGGTCTGGACTTAATTAGACAGTACCAATCTTTGATTTTAGGATAATTTTGCCAATTAATTTCATTAAAATAGTCCAAAACTGCAAAATGGCTAGCAGCCGATATATCCGCATAAGTAATGCTTTCAGAGACGATATATTGCTGAGTGCTAATGATGGCATTAAGTTGCATCATATGTTTATGTAAGGCCGTTTTACTGGCACGTAAAATATTGCTATCTGTGTATTCTTTTTTTAAATCAGGTTTGATCAATTTTTCATTGATAATATTTTTTACCACCTCGTAGTAACAATGCTGATTAAACCAGTTAATTATTTGTCTTATGCAAACCAATATCTGAGGATCGTTGCCAAACAAATGGCTATCTTTTTTCAGATCAATTAAATACTCAAGGCATGGATATATTCCCGTAACAATAGTCTCATCTATGATGATTACTGGCAATTCTAGCCACGGACTAAGTCTTACAAATGCTGGGTTTTTTAGCCAATAATCTTCTTTAATTATGTTGTATTTTAGCCCTAATTCACTCAACAATACGATAAATTGTTTAGAAAAAGGGCATAATGCATGATAATGTACGGTAATTTGCATTGTATGAATTAAAACAATAACTCTGTGATAAAATAATTACTTAATAAGATTAATACAGAAGATGCAACAACTGCGTTTGTGGAAGCTATACCCACACCCCTTGCTCCATTGCGTGCAGTATAGCCAAAATAGCAGCTTACAGAAGATATGATTAAACCAAAAGCAAAAGCTTTGACTAGCCCAGAGTTAATATCTGCAATTTTTAGGTGTTGCAAGGTATTGTTGATATAGTTTGAACCATTAAAAGACAGTTTGTAAACTCCCACTAAATACCCTCCCATAATACCTATCACATCAGCTACTAATACCAAGATAGGTAAGCAAATTATGCTTGCTAATATGCGCGGAGCAATAAGGAATTTAACCGAATTAGTAGACAAAGTGTACAGCGCATCTATTTGCTCTGTTACTCGCATTGTAGCAAGCTCTGCGGCAAATGCAGCTCCCACTCTTGCCGTCACCATAAGGCCCGTTAAAACTGGAGCTAGCTCACGAGTAAGAGAAAGCGATACGACCATGGGTATGGTACTTTCTGCGGCAAATTTTGCAAAGCCAGTATAAGTTTGCAGGGCCATTACTGCGCCTGAAAAAATTGCCGTCATACCTACTATTGGCAAAGAGTAAAAACCAACAAACATCATTTGATAGAAGAAATTATTGATATAAAATCTTGGAGTCGCAATATTTATTATAACTTGCCATAGTGCACACAAGATAGACATTAAATTTAATGCAATTGCTATTGTGCGACTTCCTATTAGCATCAAAAAATTGAACATAATAGTAATATTTCTTTATTCTAAGTATATAGTACTATGTTACATCAAAAATATAAAACCACCATAGCACATTGCTAAACTAGCTATTTATAATATATCGCTAAGGTAAAATTAGTTGTACAGCAAGCTTCTTTGATTTTCTTAGCCTTTTGCAAAGATAATTTTTTACTCAGGCATGCTTGATTGTTGGTTTCTATATTAATTTAGCACCC
>CANGHM010000020.1 GCA_947453775.1 Rickettsiales bacterium
AGATTGCGACTCATTTTTGACATCAGGCGATGAAGAGTTATCAAGATTAATCGAAATCAAGAAGTCTGAAAAATGAACCGTATAGTTAAATATATTTTTCTCAAGCGTTTGAAAGCCGCTCCGAACTGGTGCTTGCCTTATCACGCTTGGGACAAACTTAGTTTCTGTATTGCTTTTTATCGGTGATAAAGTTGGATAACCTAAAAACAAAGGTTTTTCAATCTCACTGAGGATTTGCACAGCCTCATGATTATGCTTGAATAATAATTTTGGCTCTTTTAACCAATTCTGCAGTTTGGTGTTTTGACCATGATGATCAGAATCTACATTTGTTAAGTGACACTGAAAACTCAGGCGCGCGGCATGATTATTATTAATATCGATATTTATTTTTAGATTTTTTGCTAAAGTAACTTTATCTTCCGATTCTTCACTCCCTTCTTCATTAGGAAGAGAGTAGTCAAACTCCATTTTCATACAAGACCCAGAATGATCTGATTCAATATGAACAATAGGTTTATTTTGTAATGTGTCACCTAACCTCACATTTAGCTTACCAGACGTGTGATGAAAAAAATCTATTATCCCTATCGCTGGCGCAATAAATGAAGCGTTATGTTTTTTTACTACATTAGTATTAGGTCCAAACATTTTTGAAACAACAGAACGAAATAAGCTAGGCATAATATTACCATAAAAAAATTATTTATATACCCCCTGAAACAAATTTACTCCCTCAAGCGCGCAAGGACTTCATAGCCCTAGGGTTAATGTGCGCATCGTTGTGGGATGTTTTTACTAACTTTGATAGCTTTTTTACCAGCCTTCTTTTCAATTACACAGAACCTGAAAAGGTTAATTTTATTTAACACATTCTACTTCTGCGACATGACCAGTAAGATACGCATCTTGACTGTGAGGGTCTTGATCGCTAAGACCGTCCATCATTGTTAATACAACTTTTTCAAGATTTTTTTGAATTTTCAGACTCTCTTCATCATTACTTAATAAGCCTACTCCATTAAAGAAATCCTGAATGGTGATATTTTGTTTATTCTGATTGCGAATCTCTACTTTTTCCAACATACACATGGCGTACTCATTATCAAAAGTAAGTTTCAAACAATGTGATAAAGGACCATGAGATTTATGAAAATTCGTCGACCATTTGGTGGTATCTGTTTTAGAAACTAAATTAACCATCACTTTTTGCTTGCTATTGAAATAATGAGACTCCTCTTGAGATGACAAGTCATCCACCACAATCGGCTTGGAAAAGACAGTCCGCGAAAGTATCTTATACTGAAGGGAGAGCTCTTGCTTATCTTTATTATGAACAGTGATATTAAACAGGGATTCTGGCACAAGAGATTGTGTATGTATAGGCATTTGCACATACACTGAATTTAATTTTTCAAAACTAAATTTGACAATTTTCTTATCCTCTTGATTTTCAACCGATCCTCGTTCATCCAGATCAATAGTAAACACAATTGGCTTTGTGCTCAACTCAAGAGTATCAAGAATAGTAAACACAACTGACTCTGCACTCAACGCAAGAGTACCAAGAAAATTAGTGCTAATATTATTAACAGCATCTTGGATTTTATCACCCCCTAAAAAACTCCAAAGCTCAATACCCAAAACATTTTTAATTGTTATAGGAGCCAATAATCCGTTAAAAAAACTAGTTGCATTAATGTTGATAATAGGCTTTCTTAATAAGAATACATTTAACATACAATGCGCACCTGTGCAAAAAGCGCGAGCCTCTGTCGATTGGTCATTCCAGAAGTACTTTCCTTCTGGTAAGAATGATAACAAACTGTAAGTAGTTGTAGCGGCTGATAGCCCCACTGCCCCCTGCATTATTTTAGTAGCAAAAGGAAGGGCATTCACATTAACCATAATTAACTTAACCATAATATTACCATAAAAAATTATTTATATATCCTTAACACCAAACCTAGGCCCCAGCGCGAAAGGGCCTTATCTTAAGGGCTTAATATAGGCGCTTTGCCAGGGTAAGCTAATTACTTGTACCCCTTTGATAGCTTTTTTACCACCCCTCTTTTGAGCCTCGCTCAAACATGAATTGGTTATAATTCATTAGCCTCATCAGGAAGCTCTCCTGTCGGTGTTGACGCATCAGCAGATTGTTCTATTGCGGACTTAGCTTGCTCTGCTCCCCCACCATTGCCACCTGATTCATTTGCACCAGAAAATAATTTATCAACGATTACAGCAATAGATAAACCGCCGAAAAAACCATTTAAACCAAAATGTAAAATAGGCTTACTTGATAAGGCTTTGGGTGGCATAAAAATATTAGCTAGCAAGCCGACTATCCCAACCCCTCCCAGAGCTAATGAGTATTCTTTTATTACACTTTTAGCTGCATCATGCTTGCGCAAAAGATAGTAACCCAGGCCAACTGATGTACCTAATGTGGCAGTTGTTAGCAATTGTAACGATTGAGTATCAAAACGGTTTGCAGGAATGAACGAAGACATAACATTACCATAAAAATTATTTATATTACAAATATATATCACACTTATAAAAGCACGCTATTATGAATAATATAATATCGTGCTTAATATTATGGCATATATGATATTATTAGCACATTCGTTATTTATAATTAATTTAATTAAAAATTGATACTATCGGTAGTGAAACGCAATATTAATCAGGTAGCTCAAAAGAATGATCGGCAATCCTAAGCGCCCACAAATAATATGTCGCTAAAAAGCACTTTCACCACCTTGGCAGCCTTTTTACCAGCACTTTTTTGAATCATATAGAAACATAAAAAGGTTCATTTGACTTTACTTTGACACATGAGGCATATTACCACCAGATATATCAACTTCTGGAGGATTGGTAGAGGTATCCTGAGCATAATCTTTAACTACTCCGACTTTAGAATCTTCCACATCTTCAGATAAATACTCTTTAAACATGTGGAATAATCCAGCATGAAGCGACCCAGGCCCCTCCTTTGATTTTTTTAAACAATCCATAGCAGCAGGAAAATTATCAATCTTGACTTGTTTTGGCCAATCCTGAAGGCAAATCCACTCGCCATCCAGGCTACGAACCTTCGCTTCTTTTAAGTCATACTGAAGGTAGATGCCACCCCCATCACCATAAATAGCGATCTTAAGTTTGGGATAATCTGCGAAAAATGATAAAGAATTATCAAACTCTATCCTCATAAATATACCCTTGATATGAAAATCAGAAAAAATTTTTGCCTTACCCGAGGCGCTCAAGGCAAAATAATCGTCTAGATCAGTATGAGTATTTTCATAAACTTGTGAGAAGGCTGCTTGAATAATTCTTGTTGCTGGAATATCCAGATGATTATGACCTTCATTTAATGCGCCCCTTACTCCTTTTAACGCCCCCTTAAGCAAAGCGCTCAGCACATTTTTACTTTCCTCATCAATACTTAATAATCCACCATGATAACGATAATTATCTGGAGGCGCCTGATTAAAAACTTTTATTTCTTTAAGGCAATACTGCAAGTAGATACGGTTGCTATCTTTCTTGCCAAAAAGGACATGAAGCGTCGGATCCTGCGCCGCAATGGGCTTGGTCGCAATAGCGCTAACAGGAAAATCAAATTGCACAAAGCTGCTTGTTCGCATTAAAGTGATAGCACACCTATTTGGTGCATCATGGCAATACAGATCTATTGGCCCATCTGTGAGTAGAAAATCCATAAGCGCTAACGGCGCTGTGGTTAATGACCTATTATCTCTTAAAAGCCCCTTGTTAGAGCCATGGCAACTCGCCTCAGCTGATGTTGAAACAGCTGCTCGCAATATTTTTTGAGGACTAAAACGAGAGGTAAAAGAATAAATTGACGGAAACATAATATTACCATAAAAAGTTACTTATATTACAAATATATATCATACTTATATAAAGCAGGCTATTATGAATAATATAATATCGTGCTTAGTATTATGGCATATATGATATTATTAGCACATTCGTTACCTATAGTTAGTTTAATTAAAAATTGATATCATCGGTAGCGAAATGTTATAGTCAATTAAGTTGAAGTTTGATACTAGAAACAATGCCTTGAGCTCTATTCTACATAATAAAAGGCGCAGCGAGCTAAGCCGGCAACCCTCGAATCAATTAGACTATATCAGAGCGTAGTTAGCAGGACGCCTCATGCATGGGTTTATAATAAATGGATTAGAGTTATCCAGCGAGGTGTCGGCCCACACACAAGGGCTGAAAATTTCATATTGGCTTTTTTGTGTGCAAGCAGAGTTGAGATTAAATGCTAAAAGCAATAATAATATTTTTTTCATTACACGTCTTAACAGTAAATTATATGTTTATATTAACGTTAAGATGTATAGATAATGAGTTATTTTTAATTTTAAGTTGTAAATTTTGGAGATCTGTGGTTATACAGCCATTTGCAGACTGCTGATAAATTCGGACCGATAATCTTTGTCGTCTTTAAAGACTCCCGTGAAAAAATATGTGTCCATTAAGCTATTTCGTTGCTCCACCCCCCTTACTACCATACAATGATGCGCAGCAGAAATTTTTACAGCAACGCCCAAAGGTTTCAAAGTAGAGTCAAGAGCATGGGCGATTTCCGCGCTCATGTGCTCTTGTATCTGCAATCTTCGAGCAAACATATTTACCACCTTTGCGATCTTGCTGATGCCAACTATTTTATTTTGAGGGATATAAGCAATACTGGCATACCCCACAATAGGGAGCATATGATGTGCACATATGGAATTAAATTCTATTTTTTTTAGCAACACCATATTATGAGCATTGGGCAGGTCGTAGAATTTATCACTAATAATCTCATCTAATTTTGTACCATATCCAGCGTATAATTCCTGATAACTTGCAATTACTCTCTGAGCAGTGTTGGCGATGTGCTGACCAGACCTATCAACCCCGATGTAATCAAGCAGGGTATTGACTGCTGCGATTGCTTGCTCTTTAGATGGCTTCATATTATTTATTTAACTGGTATTTTGAAATGAGCTCCACAGCTTTAGCAGCCCCTTGCCAATCTTGCACTTTGACCCATTTACTTTTATCTAGGTCTTTATAATGCTCAAAAAAATGCTTAATTTTTGCTAGTTGACTCTCATCAAGATCCCCTATATCCACAATGTGAGAATATGATGGATCGGTTTTAAGAGCAGGTAGGGCCAGAATTTTTTCATCTGTGCCAGACTCATCCTCCATCATCAACACCCCTATCGGGCGAGCCTTAATTAGACAGCCTGGTATTAGTGGATATGCACAAATAAGTAATACGTCTAGTGGATCACCGTCTTGCGCCAATGTATCTGGTATGTAGCCATAATTTGCAGGATAGCGCATTGCGGTATTCATAAATCTATCGACCATCAACATACCGCTATCTTTATCTATTTCATATTTAATTGGATCGGAATTCATTGCAATCTCAATTATTACCTTAATTTCTGTCTGGGTATTGCTCATTTTATTATCGTTTAGTTTAGTTTATATTATTGATTGACAGCCTCTACCGCTATTACCTGTGGTACGTAATGCTTTAACATTGATTCAATACCATTTTTGAGTGTAATAGTTGAGCTAGGGCACCCCGCACAAGCACCACGCAATTCTAGCTTCACAATACCATTTTCAAAACCTTGATATACGATATCTCCACCATCCATAGCAACTGATGGACGCACTCTGGTATTGATGATTTCTACTATTTGTTGCTCAATAGGATCAGTATATATTAACGCCTCTTCTTGGTTATTTTCTTGCATATGCAAATTGTCAAAAACCCCTAGTCCAGAAGCGAAGTGATCTAAAATAAGCGTTATGATTTCAGAGCGAAGTACATCCCAATTACCATTGTCATTTTTACTTACGGTAATAAAATCACTACCTAAAAACACACCCTCAACATCGGCGATATTCAATAATTTACGCACTAAAAAAGTATTTTGCGCCTCATCTGCTGATTGAAAATATATCGGCGTGCTAGAAACGGCTAAGCCTGGTAAAAATTGTATAGCATTTGGGTTTGGAGTATTTTGGGTTTGTATAAACATTGGTTTTTCATACTTAAGTTACCTACAATAATACTATTAATACTCCTATAACACAACATGCAGGCAAATGGATTATTCATCTAACTTTAAATTCGCCTCTTAAAAGCAGATTTAAGGTAATATTTTGTCGAACCAGCTCTGCATAGAAATCACAGATATATCACTAGGTGTATCAGGCATCTGATCATTAATTTTTATATTTTCACGAGACTGAAAAAGTAAATTTTTAATCAATGTATTTGCTTCAGGACTCAAGTTATCAACAGCATTGTTCGATTTTTCTGCCACCAAAGCACCAACCTCAGAATGAATTGTGGCGATATCTTCCTTACAAGCAAAGCCCACTGCTTCAATCTTAACAATGTACCCCTTAGCACTTAGCCCCTTTTCTAGCAATACTTTATTGACCTCTCGCTGAGCACAAATGCCCTGTCTTTCAATGTAAGGATTATTAGTTTGAAATAAAATAGTAAAATCTTTTTGATCACCATATTTACCCTGAATAATTTCATCAACAAATCTTAACGCAGCATCTCTTGCTGTGGTAGATGTATTGGGTCTTTTAATACCATCTGCAAGGCGCTGCACACCTTCTTCTGGTCGGGTGGATATATCTATAGTATCTAAATTTATCTTCGTTTTATAAGCTTCTATTAGACTGTCTTTTTTGGCATGATTCATACCATCAATATTTGCCTATAGCTCTCTTTCTCCAGCTAATACAAATGTAGGGCCATGGATTTTAATATTGTATTGTTAAGTATATATAGATAGTCTATAATACGGGCCATTAGCGCCCCACGCGAAGCTCCACAAATCCAAGCTGAGTCATAGTTTTGTTTTTCTGGAATTTTGCGATCTATAATAGCATATAATAATTACGCTACAGTCAATGCAGTGGACGTTGCTTATTTAAATCAACCTTTGTGGGGATATTTTTAGTGATATTATAAGTCACTTGATGTAAGACTGAGCAACTAGGCTGCCCTTAGGTATTTAAACACTAAAGGCATAGATAATAGTAAATTACTTCTTTTTAATATTATCAGCAAGATGTTGAGGAATTGGCGCATAGTGAGCAAAAATCATTGTGTACTGAGCTCTGCCTTGCGATAATGAGCGCAATGAGTTCACATACCCAAACATTTCAGAAAGCGGCACGTAAGCATTTACCACGTTCGCATTGCCGCGCATTTCCATGTTCTGCATTTGCCCCCTTCTGCGGTTTAGATCCCCCACTGTTTCACCAGTATATTCTTCTGGAGTCACCACTTCAACCTTCATAATTGGCTCTAATATTACAGGTCCAGCTTTTGGCATAGCCTCACGGAACGCTGCTTTGGAAGCTATTTCAAAAGCCAAAGTGCTTGAATCCACATCGTGGTAACCACCATCAGTTAGCGTTGCTTTAAAATCGATAGTTGGATATCCAGCAAGTACACCGCTTTCTTTAACGTTTGTAAGACCCTTTTCAACTCCTGGAATATATTCCTTCGGCAC
>CANGHM010000021.1 GCA_947453775.1 Rickettsiales bacterium
TAGCTACAAACTGAGGGTCCAAATCAGCATTTATGCAAGTTTCTATAAACCCTTCGGAATTATTGAAAAGCCAGTTGCGAGCATTTTGTGATACTTTGTTACTTAACCCTGCATCTGAAATATTGGATGCATCTATTATTGCTTGCAAGACTATTGCCTTGCGCAAAGCAACTTCTGGGCAAGAGTTAGCAAATTTTAATCTTTCAAATGGTGCCTGGGGTTTTAATACTGATGTCATATTGTATAATATATTAATGTTTAATGCGTTTCGATGATAAGAATAACGAAAAAAAAGCTGGCACTAAGAACCCAGGATTATCAATATTTAATTATTAAAATTTAAAAGTGCACTTTATTTTATTAACTATAATTATTTGGGTAATAATGTTTTTTATAATTTTGCCAATAGGAAATATCATGCCTGAAGATGTTAGACATGGTCATGCTGATAGCGCACCAGAAAAGCATTATTTTGGCTATAAGGTATTGATTAGCTTAGCTTTATCCATTATCCTTGCACTATGTTGCATGCAATTAGCTAGCCGTTTTCCGCAAATATATACTTTATTTAAATATTAATCTTATGAAAGTTATTACAAGATTTGCCCCTTCGCCAACAGGTTTTTTACATATTGGAAGTGCTAGAACAGCTTTATTTAATTATCTTTTTGCTAAAAGACATAACGGAAAATTCCTCTTACGCATTGAAGACACAGACAAGCAGCGATCTAGCGCTCATGCAACTCAAAGCTTGCTTTCTGGCTTAAGATGGCTTGGTATTAACTGGGATGCTTTTGATAACGATGAAAATGAGGTTTATCAATCTAAACGCTTTAAGCGTCATCAAGAAATTGCAATTCATCTGCTAAACCAGGGTAAAGCCTATAAATGCTTTATGACTTCAGAAGAAATAGCTAGTAAGCGCGATAAAGCTATATCTGCAGGCGAGCCGTTTTTACTCATCAGCCCTTGGCGCGATACAAACGAGCAAGATCACCCGCAAGATCAAGCATATGTAATAAGATTTAAAACACCTCATCAAGGCAGTACAATTATTAATGACCTGATACACGGAGAAATTAAATTTGAAAATAATACTATTGAAGATATGGTGTTGCTTAGAAGTGATTTTGAGCCATTATATAATTTATGCGTTTTTGTAGACGATCACGATATGGGTATTACGCATATAATTAGAGGAGACGACCATATCACCAACGCTGCAAGACAAACTTTACTTTATCAAGCAATGAACTGGAATGTGCCAAGCATGGCTCATATACCCTTGATACACGGAGATGATGGCAGTAAGCTTTCAAAAAGACATGGTGCTACTAATGTTGAAGACTATAAAGCTCTTGGTTATTTGCCAGAAAGCTTGGTGAATTATATTTTAAGATTAGGATGGAGTTACGATGGTCCAGAAATAATTTCTTTAGATCAGGCAATTGAAAAGTTTGATGTAGCTGATATTGGCAAATCTTGCTCCAGAATTGATTTTAATAAAATGAAAAATATTAATGCTAAATATATTAGAAGCGCTGCCAAAGAAGCATTGAGCGATTTGGTAATAGATCAATTAACACAATCCAATATTGCAGTAAATGATCAAGAGCGCAAAATGATAGAGCAAGGCATGCCGGGTATGCAAGTTAGAGCAGAATTTGTGAATGATTTAACAGAGTTATCTAAAATATATTTACTAAATACGCCTTTGCACTATCCTGCTGAAATTAGCAATATGCTGTCTAGCAAAGATCAAATTGTGGTAACACATGTGATAGATATGCTAAATAATTTAACTCAAACAACTGAAGAAGACTTTAAATCTGCTTTTAAAGAGCTGGCACTTAAGCTTGATATGAAATTAGGAGATTTAATGATGCCAATTAGAATATTACTAACTGCATCTACCTCTTGCCCTAGTGTTTTTGAAATTATTGCCATTATTGGTAAGGATACTGCTGTGCAAAGATTAGAGGGTTTTTATAAACTATGTCTTTAAAACAAACATTATTTGACTTAAAGCAAACACAGGCAATGCATCATGCTATTTTAGTTTCTACCAACGATGTAGATCTTGCATTTAATGATGTTTGCTGTTTTGCTTTAAGCACATGGGGGGTTAATTTGAAAAAATACGATCCAAACAGTGTGCTCATAAAGCCAAATGATGCAGGTAATATTCTTATTGAACAAATTAGGCAAATGAAGAGTGTTATGCAACAAACTACTAGTCAGCAAGGCAAGATAGTAGTTATTTGCGACGCTCAAGAGATGAATTTATTTGCTGCTAATGCCTGTTTAAAGTTTTTAGAAGAACCCTTTGAACAAACAAATATTTTTCTTATTACCAATAACATAACTAAAATCATTGCCACCATCAAGTCAAGATGCTACCTTATTAAGGCATTTTATCTTAAGGAAGACGCAGCATTGATCAGTTACCATGATTTAATCATACAGGGCTTGATAGCTAAAAATTTAATTTCTATATTAGATCAAATAGATCTTAAAAAAAATTGGCATGATTTTACCAAAGAAATCTTACTAATTACCAGCAATATAGTCAAGTTTCATACAGGTAGTATGGATTTACTTCAAGAAGATAAGGTTTTTTACCAACAGATTGCGCCAAACATAGATCATTTGCTCAAGGTTTTTAATGACATACAAAAGACAATATCGGATGTGGATAGCTATGACTTGGAGAAAAAAACCGCTGCTATAATAATATTAAATTCACTGCAAAAATTATTATATAATCAATTAAGTTGAAGTTTGATACTAGAAATCGCCTATAGCGCTACTGTCACATAGTAAAGGGCGCAAGTGAGGCCGCTAGCAACCTCAACTTAACTAAACTATATGTTATCGCTCATTACCTTCGTATGCATTATATTGCATGCCACTACGTTTAATAATTTGATACTGGCGAGTTGCTGCATAATCTAAAATTGTTGTTCTACCTGACATGCCAACATAACCGCTTGAATTATTGAGTTTTTCAATAAACTGGGCTTTATTAAAATCTTCAACTCCAATTGCATAACTTACTATTATCCCTAGATCGTAGGCTAGTTTATCCCAAAAATTTAAGTAGTTCACATTCATTCTGCTCATGATGGAACTTACCTTTGCGCCTTCAGGCCATCCTGTAAAAAGCAAATTTATACCTTTTGGGTATTTTATATCGATCTTATTTTCTCCACATATAATTGCTTGTTCATCTAGACGATGTTGTTTTATTACATCAAATAGTGTTGTAAGCTTATCTGCATCGTCTGCAACATAAAGGGCAACCTTATTATTATCCGATAGCATTGAGTCATTAATAATCCTATTAACAAGTTTTATTTTTTGATTTATTGAATTCGGATTAGTTGAATCTAAAGTATCACTATATTTCACAACAGATAACACAGTCATTTGCTCCATCATGGCAATATCTGATAAAGCATTGGCAAGATTGTTAGATTTTCGATTATTAGGCAGTAAAAAAATAATATTACTGAAGCCTTGTTGGTTAAGAGAATTTAAAAGCTTTTTGGTCTGCTGCAAAGGGCTATGTCCAAAAACGTACACATCTTGCTGAGCTAAGCTTGGATCATTTGAAAGGCTAATAGTTATAATATTATGTTTTTTAGCGATATTTGCAACCTGATTGGTTATATCAGAAGTCACTGGACCTAAAATAATATTTGTTTTTGCAGCCAATACTTTTTGCATAGTAGTGTCTATCGTCTTTTCATTGCTTATATCATAGCTAATGACATTAATATTTCTAGCTGCTCCATCTTGCAACCCCAGATAAATTAATTCATTCCATCTTTGATAGGCTTTATCATGAGATAGTGGTAGCAAAATAGCTATGTTAACTGGCTTTGGTAAGTTGTGATAAGATGATTGCTGTATGCTTTGACAGCCAACTATTAAAATAGTCGTTAATAATAAATTTAATAATTTTATCATATGCATTTCCCCGCTGGATTATATATTGTCGCAACACCTATAGGTAATATAAAAGATATAACTTTAAGAGCAATCGAGGTGTTGCAAAAATCTGATTATATCTTATGTGAGGATAGCAGAGTTGCCCATAAATTGTTAGCAAAATATGCAATAAAAGCAAAGTTAATGCTCTATAATGATCATTCTGACAATACTATACGAGCTAAAGTTGCCGATTTAATTGCCAATTCAAACATAGTTTCCATGATTAGCGATGCTGGCACTCCGCTGATTTCTGATCCTGGTTATAAACTGGTGCGTTATTTACAAGATATTGGGGTTATGATAGATTTTTTGCCAGGCGCTTGTGCTCCGATTGCTGCTCTTTGCTTGTCTGGTATGGCGAGTGATCGTTTTGCTTTTATGGGTTTTGTGCCTAAATCTACTAATGAAAAAATAGCATTATTTCAAGAGTCTAATAAAATGAATTTAACGACTATTTTCTTCGACACTGCACCAAGACTATTAGATTCACTTTCAATTGCTTTGCAAACCATGGGCAATAAAAACGCAGCAATAGTGCGTGAAATAACTAAAATGCACCAAGAGATAATAAAAGGAGATCTGCAAACTTTGGTAAATATCTTAACTCACAGAACGCTAAAAGGCGAGATTGTTTTTTTAATAGAGCGTGCTGAAATAATCCCAATTGAGGATATGCAAATTCTTGAAAAATTAAATATACTGCGTAGTGAAGGTTTTTCTATACGAGACTGCGTAAAAATATTATCTTTACTTTTTAATAACAATAAAACTCACATATACAATATAGCTAAAAATCTTTAGATTATTTTTAAATTTTAAGTTCAATTTTTATTGATTTAATATTTCTTTCTATTATACTTTAATTTAAGGTTACTTTTAGGGCTCAAAAGTATATCTTGAAGTAAAGCGACAATTATAGAATAGAAAAATGAAAAGCATAATAATCGAAAGAGAATCAACTTCTCAAGAAATAACAAGGCAACTGAGCAATCATCCGCATATCCCCATCCGCTGGGTAAAAAAACTAATAGTACAATTCCATTACCTTCCCGATGATAAAGAAGCTCAAAAACTCATCCAAGAAACTTTAAAAACCTCTCCTCATTGGATTATTATTGCTTCACCTCGTGTCTATCTAAATGAGGCAACGCCACCTTCATTTAATTCACTCATGCCAAAATCATCAGATGTAGAGAGCGTAACACTTAAAGAATTTCGTTATGCATACGAATTCAAAGAATTTTGCCAGAGTTTTAAGAAATTTCAAAAATTAAAAAAACTAACAATCCACATCAAGTCAGCTAGATTTTATGATCAGCCACAAGTGGAATTATCTAATATAATATTCGAATTTAAAAATACCCTTGCAAACAAGGTATTAAATATTGAATTAATTCGAACGAATAATGATGGCACAGAGCTAGCACCAGAATTTAGAGAAATAAATGAGATTGGCCTGAAGCATGAAAGATTTATCAAGCTAATTACCGATTCAACTTACTTAAGCGCAGATGAGAGAGTCAAGCAGATAGCAGAATTTTTAAAGCCCAAGCAATTAGAGAATAAATATATCGATTTTTGCGTACACAATAGCACTAATATTCCCTTGGATATTTTATTTAAAGTATTTATATATTGCGATAAAAAACAACAAAAAGTATTGCTTGATAATTTAGTCGAAGGTAGTCCACAGCGTCTTATTTTTAACTTTCTGAATCATCATAAAATGCTAAACAAACATACTCTTGCAAAGATTAAAAAGTTTTTACAAGTAAAGCAAGAACTCTCCCTTGAGCTCGATGGGGACAATATGTATAGATTAGCCTTGGAGGAAGCTAAAAAAGAAGCTTTATCCATAGTAACACGCAGCGGAGACAAAATTGAGGCAATACTCAATAAGTATCCAATTATTGCGGAACAGTTATATGCAAGATTACTATCTATACATCAGGACTTGATAAAATTAATAAATCTTACACAACTAAATAATATAAATATCAGTAGTTTTTTTAAACAAGTACTTGATGATATCACAAAATCTGTTGAAGCAAATGAAAAGAGGACTGATGGCTTAGCTACTCTAAAAAAAACAATATCCGAGCAAGTGGAATGGTTAGAGGATAATATCTCATCCGAAGAGCAACTGCCTCCAGATAAAAAAATAATAATTGATCTTCACGTACAGATCTTATTTATAAATGATTTATTACCATTTTCTGGTACAGTTTTAGGCCCAAGATTTGCTACAAATAGCACACATGACTTATACCTAGAGCAAACATCATAAAGATATTCTAAGGGCAATTGATAGTAAAATAATCATAATTTACTAAGAAAAACTAGTCATTTTGCATTATTTAATTGTTAAAATACTTTAATGCATTTATTTTTAAACACAGTATTAACTTTTTATATAATGTATTATGAACTACGCTTTTATAAAAAAGAATAGAGAAAGCCTAATGCTTGTTGGTAGCGCTGTATCATTGGCAATGTTTAAGTATTTTGAATATTTGCAAATCGTTAAAAACAAGGCTAATCTTTCAAGGGTGATGAAATATATTCAAGATAAAACACTATTAGATTGCAGTATGCTAAAAGATCCAATAGTGGTAGAAATCGCATTAGATAATATAAAATCAAAAACAGAAGATATAAATTTAACTCAATCTGTATTAAGTAGTAAGGCTTTAAAAACTTTATTTAACAGAATAAAAGAACAAAAGATAAAATCAATAGATTTAACTGGAGTAATATTAGATAGTAATGCTTTGGAAACTCTTGCTATAGAAATGAAAAATTTACAACCATCTGCAACAGAATGCACTTTAACATTTGATATATGCCAAGCAGTACTACCAGATATCTCATACAACTCACCACTATTAGGCCTATGGAAATTTGGCACCACATTGTTCTAAAGCGTCTTAGGTATTGCTATACCTGTAGCTATAAGAACCATTTTATTCCAATTACAAAACTCTTCAGCAAGAGCAGAGCCCAAATCTGCCTTAGCAACACAAGCCAAAAAAACTCAATTTGATCCATCAGAAGATGATAAGGCAGAAGAATATAATCAGCCTGTTGAATCAAATGTCACAGGAAATACATCCTTTGATCCCAATGCATCATGATTAAAAAAAGAGTTATTGCTTTGTAGCTAAATTTTTTTAGCTATAGCCTAATTTTTTAAAATGATATATTTATCCTTATTTAAGAATACTTGTTTTAACTGATTTGGGCTGATATAATCAAAATAATAAATCTTCTTATTAAAAATTAATGCATATATCTTAAATTTTTAATCATAACAACTGCCCTAATATTTCCATATATAGCCAAATCTTCATATTTTCATACTTCTATTGGTTATATGTATATGGGTGGTGAGGATCAAAATCTATGCATTTATGAATATAATAATATAGCGCTACATAGCTCTATTAAGAATTTTAGTGGCTTAGTCAAACATGGCGGGCAAAGCAATATGATGTTTGCTGTTGGAGCAGGTATGTCGCTAGCACCCAATTTGCGCGGTGAGTTATCTTATGTAAAATCTACTTTAATAGGTGGCA
>CANGHM010000022.1 GCA_947453775.1 Rickettsiales bacterium
AAAAATCGTTGTTACAAAAGAAATGATCAAAAGCCCATAACCCATAATTTCTTTGGAGGAATGTTTATTATGCAATCTTTTAGAAACAATGCCACCAAGCATTGCAGAAGCTCCTATCACTGTAAAGCTTAACCCGTAATGACTTGGTGAAAGGCCTAAACCCTTGATGAGATAAAATGGCCCTTCGGCAAAATAACTAAACAAAATCCCGTTACATCCGGCAACAATAAGACCAAAGGCTAGCACTTTTTTATCTAGCATAAGTTGCGTTACAATATCCCACATAGAAATCTTTCTTCGAGCACCTTGCGGATGGGTTTCTGGCAACTTTGCACCTATAGCAAAAATAACAATCATGGCAAAGGCAATCAAAAATATAAAGATATTTCTCCAGCCAAATATTTCAGCAATTATTCCTCCGCATAGAGGTCCAAGCGCTGGAAATAGTCCAATAGCACTACCAATTAGCGAGTATACTCTACCTAAAGCTGGGCCATGAAATGCATCCCTACAAATAGCTTGAGCAAGTACGCTGCCAGCAGAACCACCAAAAGCTTGCACCAAGCGAGCAAGCATTAACATCTCTATTGAGTTTGAAAAATAACAACCAATACAACCGAGAATAAAGACCAAGAATCCAGCAACAACACAGGGTTTGCGACCTAATTTATCAGAAACTTTACCCCAAAATAGAGTCCCAAGAGCAAATCCAAAAAGATAGATTGTAAGCGTATACTCTACCATCGCTTCACTCGTTCTAAGCGCGTGCGCTATATCAGGCAAAGATGGTGTATAAACAGTTTCAGAAAGATTGGGCAGACCTACAATAAGAACAACAAGCCAGATTGCCGGCAATAAAATATGTGTCATAAAAAACCTCGACATTTAAAATTCAAAAATTAAGCAATAAAATAGCACCCTCTATTTTCAATAAATCTTATACCGTGACCAGAAATTTCATGGTTTAAGATTGCTACTAAATATGCTGGATATAAACCAACTCATCTGATTATTTTATTTTTCCATGACATTGCTTGTACTTTTGAGCAGATCCACAAGGGCAGGGCTCATTTCTGGATATTTTACCCCAGGTATTGGGATTTTTTGGATCTCGACTACCAGGCTCAACATATTTTTGAAACGATCCAAGGTCTGCTGTAATAGATACTCCTGAATCATACTTTCCTACAACTGGTTGGTCTCTGGTTTCCAGCGTTTTGCGCTCTTGCTTTTCTTTAGCAACTGTTTTAGCAACATCTGTTTGGTGATTAATATGCAGGTGAAATGCTGAGGATATCATTTTAAATATGAAGCTGTCTAACATATTTTCAAACAGTGCTAAGGCTTCTTTTTTATATTCAATCAGAGGATCTTTTTGACCATATGCGCGCAGATTGATTCCTTGCCTTAAGTGATCAAGGTTATACAAATGCTCTTTCCAATTTTGGTCGAGTAGATTCAATGCAACATATACTAATGCTTGCTCTGATAGTTCTTTCCCCCATAATATTTGTTTATCGAGTAAAATTTGATCAATCTTGGCTTTTATTGAATCAATTAGCTCGATTTCAGTCATTTCGCTTGTGGCAATATTATCTATATCTAATTTGATATTTAATAAACTTTCAACTTCCTTAGCAAGATCTTCTAGCTGCCAATCGTCTCTGAAACTATCTGTAGGGATGTGTTTTTTTACAACATCTTCGATCAGCGTTTTGGCATTGTGAGATATTGTGCGCAAGATATCTTCTGAATTTATTATGTCGTTGCGGTGGTTATATACGATAGTGCGTTGCTCATTCATTATGTCGTCAAATTTGAGCAGATTTTTACGAATTTCATAGTTATGCGCCTCAACTCTTTGTTGAGCCTTTTCTAAGGCTTTGCTAATCATTGGGTGTTGTATCGCCTCGCCACCTTTAAGTCCCATTCCTCTAAGTAAATCTGCTATTTTGTCTGATGCAAATATGCGCATTAAGTCGTCTTCAAGAGACAAGAAAAATTTAGTAGCACCAGGATCACCTTGTCTGCCACTTCTGCCACGTAGTTGATTGTCTATTCTGCGACTTTCGTGTCTTTCGGTTCCAATAACCAATAAGCCGCCCGCATCAGCAACCTTTTGCCTTTCTTCTTCCACTTGGGCATATAAAGCTTTAATAGCCTTAGTATGCTGAGTTTTATTAGCAATATCGATGCTTTGGGCAAGTACTTCGGCGTTGCCACCAAGCATAATATCTGTACCTCTGCCTGCCATATTAGTTGCAATAGTTACGGCTTTAAACTTGCCAGCTTGCGAGATTATGCTGGCTTCTTGCTCGTGATATTTTGCATTTAATACTTTATGAATTATGTTGTGTTTGGAAAAAATTTGCGAGATTTTTTCAGATTTTTCAATGCTAATAGTGCCGACTAAAACCGGCTGTCCTCGCTCATAAGCTGATTGCACTAATTTTAATATTGCAGCATATTTTTCATCTTCTGAGCCGTATATTTCATCATCGTGATCGATTCTTTGCATTTTTCTATGAGGTGGAACAGAAACAACATCTAGGTTATAGATAAACTTAAATTCTGCCGCTTCGGTAAGAGCTGTTCCGGTCATTCCTGCGAATTTAGGATACAGGCGAAAATAATTTTGAAATGTGATAGATGCCAGAGTTTGGTTTTCATTTTGTATAACCAAATTTTCCTTTGCTTCTAGGGCTTGATGAAGTCCGTCGGAATATCTGCGTCCTTGCATTACTCTGCCAGTAAATTCATCTATTATCATTAGCCGACCATCTTGGATAATATAATCAACATTGAGCTGAAACATTTTGTGCGCTTTGAGTGATTGATTAACAAAATGCACCAAATGAGCATTTTCCAGATCGTATACACTTGAGCTTTGTGCGATAATGCCGTTTTGTATAAGTAAATTTTCAATTTTTATTACTCCCTCTTCTTTTAGCGTAATGGAGTTGTTTTTTTCATCTTTTTCATAATCGGACTCCTCAAGTTTTTGCACCAAAGTATTGATAGATCCATAAAATTCAGAGCGGTTATTTACCGGGCCAGAGATAATAAGTGGGGTTCTGGCCTCATCGATTAAAATTGAGTCTACTTCGTCGATAATAGCATAATTAACAGGTCTTCTTGTTTTTTCCTCAAGGCTAAATTTCATATTGTCTCGCAAGTAATCAAATCCTAGCTCGTTGTTTGTGGCATAAGTAATATCGCATTGGTATGCTTCTTGACGCTCTTGGTCAGATTGATTGGAAACAATATAGCCAACTGAAAGTCCTAAAAATTCAAATAAAGGACCCATCCACTCTGCGTCGCGCTTAGCTAAATAATCATTTACTGTAACTATATGCACACCATTACCCGTTAATGCGTTGAGGTAAGCTGCTAATGTTGATGTTAGGGTTTTGCCTTCACCGGTGCGCATTTCTGCTATCATCCCTCTGTGCAATATTAATCCACCAATTAGCTGTTCATCAAAGTGCCTCTTGTTAAAAACGCGTTTTGAGGCTTCTCGCACTAAAGCAAAAGCATCGTAAGTCAGCTCATCTAAAGTGTTTTGTTTAGTAGCGATTTTTTGCTTGAATTCTTTGGTGCAGTTCTTTAGTTCTTGGTCGGTAAATTCTGCGTAATAATCTTCAAGGTGATTAATATTTAATATTTCTTTTTTCAGTTTTTTGATGATTCTGTCATTTGTGCTGCCAAAAATTTTGCGTAGTATACTCAACATACATAAATAAAGTTTTTTATCTCAAGACCAATATTAACATTAGTTAGGCTAAAAGAATATAGCATTTCCTCATTTTATTTAAATTTGCCACATTCGCCTTGTGTCGCTACTTGATATAACATTTCAATATGATAGAATGGTTTTGATATAAAACAAATCAAAGGTTCACTTTATGCGAAAATTTACTACCTTAGTACTATTTACCACCATTTTGAGCTTTGGTGGAAGTGTTTTTTGCTATGCTCAATCCGTGGATAATAAAACTGAAGAGGTTAATTATGAAAAAATAATCAATCAATTTCATGAATATGTTGCAAAGCTAAAGCCTGAAGTTAGGAGCGAGATTGATCAATGGAGACAGACTATAAAGGGTCTTAATGCTCAAAAAAAAGACTTATATAAAGCTTTATCCAAGGAGGGAAAAGATTTCTTGCAAGAAGAGAGGGAATTTAAAAAAAAGCTGATCATTAAGAAGAAAGAATCGCAATTAATGCAGGATGCTAACTCTGTAAAGCAAGAAAAAGATTCACAGCCTGAGCAGACAACTCCTGAGCAAAGTGCAAGTTCAAAGCCACAAGAGCCACAACCTTCTGTCAATATTAAAACAGACACTAAGGAAACAAAGGCAAAATAACTACCCTAGTTGTTGTTTTTTGCAAAAAACTAGTATATAATTTCTTGTTAATAGGGGGTTTTTGTGCAAATCATACCATCATACGCTAGTATTATTTGTATAGAAACCGAATGTGACAATGCATTTTCAATTTTAAAAATTAAGCTCTTCAATGACAAAAATTATTAAAGCAAAATATAAGGTAAGCCGCAGATTAAGAAGTTCAGTATGGGACACTCATAAAGATCCATACAAAAAAAGAAACTATGGGCCTGGTCAGCACGGTGCTGCTAAATTTGTGAAATCTTCTGATTACGGTATTCACCTAAAGGCTAAACAGTTATTAAGAGCCCACTATGGCTGGATCGTTGAAAAGCAATTTAGTAATTTGTTTACAAAAGCAGCTAAAAAGAGAGGCAACACTGCAATTAATTTTGTTGCATTACTAGAAAGTAGATTAAGCACTATTGTTTATCGTCTTAACTTTGCTCCAACAATTTTTGCAGCTCGTCAGCTTATTTCGCACAAGCACATTAAGGTAAATGGTAAAACTGTTAATATTTCAAGTTTCACAGTGCAAGTTGGCGATGTGGTAGAAGTAAAACAATCTTCTCATCAGATTCCGATGATCTTACAAGGTATGGCTAAAATTACTAGAAATATACCTGATTATTTATCTTTGGAAGATGGTAAGGGTAAGTTGGTAAAACTTCCTGAAGATGTTTCATCTATTCCTTATCCATTTGAAGCAGACTTAAACATGATTGTTGAGCACTACTCAAGGTAGTCCTTTTCTGCATCTTGCGAAATTTTATTTTAGCTTTTCATCTATTTTAATGTTCAGTGTATCAACGGCCATAAGGCTGTTGTTATAAAGCATTTTCACCTCTCCATCTAATTTCAGTAACATTGTTTTGCGACAATAAATAGCCTTATTAGCAATAAGAGTATTGGTACCATCTAGATAGATTAAGGATAATTTTGTCGGTATTAATACATCAGTAATTTGCTTTTTTTGATCGATGTATGAAAATACTATCTCGGCTTTTTGGGTATGTAGCATATAGTTTTTAAACTGAATTTTCACATCCCCCAGGCATATAATTTTTTTCTCTTTTGCTAAAGATCGTAGCTCTTTGGCTTGAATATGCATAATATTATCCTGCATATGATGATTGGCAGCTGATGTGCTAAAAGCCACTAAAGCTAATATCAGCTTGTACATTTCCTTTGCATATTATTTGTTTTGAATTTTTTAAAATAAAACACTGATCACTAGATATGTTCAAATCATCTGAGCAAAATCGCACCTTTCCCTTAGCTGTAAGACTTGCGGAAATTAAATCTAGATATATATTTTGTGTTTTGAGTAGATAAGTATGGTTTTGTATTGTTGCATTAGTTAATTGTAGAGTTTGCGTGGTTTTATCGATTATACCTCTTGCAGCTAAGATATTAATGGGCATATTAGCGTATCCTTGATACAGCGCTGTTATGGTGTCAAGCGAAAATATATTAGCATCTATTTGCTTTGCATGATCGGATTTTAATTGATATAGCAGATTATTGTTTTGATGTTTTGTTAATGCTAGATTTTGAATTTTTAGTGTGTTGATATTATTTTGCGACTGGTCTGCGTTTATGTTACTAAGTTGGGCTAAAGATTTTGCCGTGTATTGTTGTATTCTTAGCAGTATAAAAGCTAAAATAACTAAAGCTACTATGGTTCGCATTTATTGTTGAATGAAAAAAGTAAAGGTGGTGGGGTGGCAGAGATTTTAAAAAGTAAAATCTTTATTATCATCTGAATCCTCACCTTTATCTTCGATGAATTGTTTTTCATTGCGTTCGTGCATTTCTTGCGCCTCAATGCACAATGTTGCAATTGGTCTAGCTTTGAGTCTTTCAATGCCGATTGGATCACCAGTTTCTTCGCAGTAGCCATATTCGCCTGAATCAATTCTCTCCAGTGCTGCCTCGATTTTAGTTAACAGCTTTCTTTTGCGGTCAACGTTTCTTAACTCCACAGCTGAATCAGCAGCCAGCGCTGCCTGATCATTTAGATCTGGCTGTCTCATATCTGTTACTTGAAGATGCTCGTGTGTTTCTCTGGCAACTCTTGAGGCCTCATCTTTTAAGATTAAAAGCTTGCTTTTAAAATAAGCAAGATGCATATCACACATGTAAGGCTCTTTTTCACTCGGCTGATAATCTTTAGGTATAGTAGGTAAAGACATTGTGTATTGCTCCAAATTTTAAATTTACCTCAATACTATAACCGAGATTGTCTTTTTAATCAATATTTTTTTCTTTGCTTTTGGAAAAAGGGTGGCTAGTGCTGTATACTTGCATGAGGTGTGTTATATTTGTTTTGGTATACCTTTGAGTTGCTGATAAACTTTTATGACCTAACAACTCTTGGATGGATCTTAAATCGCTTCCATTTTCAAGTAGGTGAGTTGCAAAGCTATGGCGAAAGGCGTGACTAGTGCAATATTCTGGCAGTCCACAACTTCTGCGTAAATTGATAACTTCCCTGGCAAAAACACTATAATTTAGTGCGCCGCCTCTTGTGCCCAAAAAAATTCCTTGCTTATCGTTTATGTTCCAGGGTAGTTGCTGCAAGTAAAGAGTTAGATATTTTAAAGCGATAGGTAGTAAGGGAATGATTCTTTCTTTATTGCCTTTACCAAGTACTTTGATATGATTTGTGCTGATATTTCGTTTGCTCAAAGACAGTGCTTCACTAATTCTTAAACCGCAACAATACAGCAAAATCAAGATAGTTTTGTTGCGAGTGCAAACCCACTGTGTTTGATTGGGTCCGATATTAGGTATTTTATCGATAGCATCTAGAACCTCTTCTAATAACAATGCTTTTGGGATTATATTTTTCTTTTTTGGGCTTTTAATGTTGCTAATTGCTTCGTTGATAATATTGTGGTTTTTGGCTAAAAATTGATAAAAGCTTTTTACCGAAGATATTGCTCTTGCTGTTGAGGTATTATCGTAGTTTTTCATTTTGCGCATTGCTAGCCAACTGCGAAAAGTATTAATTTCAGCGGTTTTTAGATAATTTAGATTGATTGTTTGTGCTATGTGAGAGTTTAAAAATTCAATAAAGCAGTTTAAATCGTGTTGATAAGCAGTTACGGTATGTGATGAATAATTTTTAATGCTTTTGAGCTTTTCAAGCCAGGAGGATATCAAAT
>CANGHM010000023.1 GCA_947453775.1 Rickettsiales bacterium
ATGCCTTTTATAGGTTTTGGAGTTGGGGCTTCGATGGTATCAGGAGGTATTCAATTGTCCAAGAGTATGAATGATAAGCTAAATAATCATTTTTATAATGATGTGCTTGAACAAGATGGAATCAAGCAGAGAAGTATAAAATTCCCAATTAACTATAATTTGTGCTTTAGTATTGGCTTTGGTATTAATATACCTTTTGACTCGATGACTGTTGCTATAGGTTATAATTTTACTGATTATGGACCGAGCAACAGTTATCAAATTCATAAAAGCTCAGAAGAAAAACCTTCTTTGAAGGGTGGAAAATTGTCTTACAGTACATATCTTGGAAGTCATAATATTTCTTACAGTAGCGATCTGAAATTTCATGCAAAAATCCATGCAATATATCTTAAATTTGCATTTTAATAAATGACTATATAATTTTATAGCTGCATAAATTTTGCCTCCATAATCCATAAGATTTTTGTATAAACCTGAAGCTCTGGATATATTTTGCCCACAGCTTGTTTGTAAAAATCTAGTTGGTCTAAATATTTTGGCGCCACAGCGCTTGGATTTTGTGGAACATTTTGGTCGGTTTTATAGTCGATAATCGTAATACTATCGCCCGTCTGACAAGCAAGGTCAATACGACCAAGTTTACCATTAAAACTTAAATTTACCTCTATTAGTAGTTGCTGATTATAAAGCTGCCTAAATTCTTCTTGCTCAGTTAAATTTGCTATTTGCTCTTGAGCTTTTTTGGCATATGCGCCAGGGGCAAGTCGCCACAATGAATGACTTAAAAGTAGATCGATATTTTTAGCGGCAAAGCTTTCTTCAAAAATTTTGTGCACGATTTGACCATAAAAAGCCTCAGGGCGCAAATCAAACGGTGAATTTGGGGTATTTTTAAGCTGATGACTTTTTAAGGTGTACCCCGCTTCAGATGAAAGGTTTACCAGAGGCCAGCTGCGATTTGTTTGTTTGACTTGCGCAGCTTTGGGGCGAGCAAAATTGCTCTGCATAATTAAAGTAGTTTGATCGCTATCTTGCTGTTGTTTAAGAGTCATAAATGGCATAAGAGCATTACTAGCTAAAGCATACCAGCTTTTTTCATTTATTTTTTCCCCATTGCTATAGCCACAAAAAATTAGCTCTTCACAGCTACGAGTAATAGCAACATATAAAAGCCTTAAATATTCAGTATATTGCTTATTGCTTTCAAGCTCTTGTAGCTGTGTATATTTACTGCATCGATCATTTGAGTTTGCAGCAAAAATAACTCCGCCATCTTGATTCCACAAAAATTTCTCACTATTTTTAGGCACGCAAGTAGTATCAGGCAGTATTACGATTGGCGCTTGCAGACCTTTGGCAGCGTGTACCGTCATAATTTTTACCACATCGCCAACGGCACCATCTCGCTTAAAATCCAGATTATAACTACTGCACCATGCAATAAAATCGTGCAAATTACCAGAGATATTGGTTTCAAACTTAACTGCTAAATTAATGAGCTCGTGAATTGAGTCGATACTTTCAGGACCATTGTTTTGTAGAAACTTGCCTAAATTGTCATTACCGTAAACTAAAATATAAAAAAAATCACTAATTTTAGAACTAGCAGCAATGCTACAAATATAATCTAGCTCGGCTTTTATAGCGCGGTGTTCAGATAATGCGCATATTTGTTCATATAAATTTTTTTCCCGACCATAAGCCAAATGATATAAATCAACATCATTAAAATTAAAAAATGGAGATTTTAGTAGACATGCCAAGTTTAACTCATCGCTGAAGGCGAGTGTAAATTTTGCTGCTGACAACAGATCCATTACTGATAAATCCTGGAATATATCGATTCTATCTAATCCAGACACAGGAATTTGCTCATCTTTTAATGCCTTTACAATTTCATTTGCTAACTGATCTCGTCGACGTAACAAAATCATAAAATCACCAGGTGATGCCATTTTATTTGTTGTAAATAAAACCTTTTGTGAGGCGATGGTATCTTTAATATATTTAGCAATATCTTGGGCCAATCTGCTTATTGAAGAATAGATTTCTTGATCTTGTGGTGTTGGCCAAAATAATTCCTCTGTTTTGGTTTCCTGATATATTGGCCAAAGCTCCACGGCGCCACCATAATTGCTAAAATGACAATCTAAAGCAAATTGCTCTGATGCAAACAAGCTAGTATCGATTGTGCGGATATGTTGCAGAATTTTTTCCACCGCCTCTAGTACCACAGACGATGAACGATAAGAGGTAGTAAGCTCAATGGTATGATGTTTTTTTTGCGCATGATTTAGCTGCTTTAGGATTTGTTCTTTAATGATGCCAAACTGCTCGAACCGCGCCCCCTGAAAGCTGTAAATCGATTGTTTTTCATCGCCCACAATAAAAAGTGACTTATTGCTTTGGCTAGAGCTCTCGCCAGAAACAAAATCATTGATCATGCTCAATATTAAATGCCACTGATTGATGCTGGTGTCTTGAGCTTCATCAACCAAAATATGCTCAATACCACCATCTAGGTTATATAAAATCCAGTCTTTATGCTCTGAGGCGGTAAAAAGTTTATGGGTATAGTAAATTAAATCGTCGTAGTCTAGAAAATTTTGCCCTTGTTTGGCTTTTTCATATAGCTCTATTACCTCTTTGGCTAGATCGTATATCATAGCGCTACTTTGAGCGACCTTATAGCTGTTTAGTTTTTCTAGCGTTTGAAAAACCAAATCTTGTATTTCTAATAGGCAATCTAATTGCTCAGGATTTTTGGCTATTTCCTCTTTTGATAATAATTTTTTGCGCTTTTGATTATTTTGTGTTAGAAAATATTTCTTCAACAATTGAAAATTGTGCTCAAAATCATCATCTAATTCAGATAAAGGTTCTGATATTATATGTGATGAAATTTTACTACTATACTGAATAAAACTTTTTTTAGCCTCAATAATAATTTCCTCCTGATCGATCACATCTAGATATCGAATTAAGTATTGACGATATTGATATGAGCTGCTAAATCTGTTAAACAGATTAAGAAAATCAAGCCTTTGGGCTAAAATTTCCTCTATCAGCTGGCTCAATTTAACATCGTGCATGCAAGATAAAACTTGCTCAGTTAATGCATGATTTGCTTGGTTACTGATAAAATCGTGCTTTACTTTAGAGAGGAAAATTTTATGGTTTATTTCATCCAAAATCTTAAAATTTGCCGCTAGGCCCGCTTCCAAAGAAAATTGTTTTAAAATCTTTTGACAAAAAGAGTGAATCGTATAGATATTTAAATTCTCTAGTTTTTGAAGCTGTTCAGTCAATAGCGACCTAGCCTTGCTTAAGATTGTTTTATTGCTTGGCTCGCCAGTAAGTAGCTGGATTTGATCTTGCAATTGCGCTTTGCTTATGCTGCTCCAAGCTTTAAGTCTATCATATACCCTTTCAAGCATTTCGCTTGCTGCTGCATTAGTAAAAGTAAGGCATAAAATTTTCTCTGCCTGTGCTCCACTGAGCAATAGTCTAATGACTCTATCGGTTAATACTTTGGTTTTACCAGTTCCGGCCGAAGCACCAACCCAAACTGAGCAACTCGGGTCAGATGCTTGTATTTGCTTGATATTACTTATATTTTTATCCTGATTAACTTAGCTTGATATATTATATCAGGAAATATCGTTATTGTATGCCACAAAATCTATTCCTAGCGTTGGCATATGATTATTTAGCGTATTGGTATCAAGACTAGTATCATAAGATTCAATAACTATAGGCACAAAACGCACTGGCATCAGTTTTGTTGAACGAAATGAATTATTTGAATTACGCACTATTTTATATAAACAAGCGCTTGAGGTTGCTTTATCTACAACCGGCACAATCATTATGCCACCTATTTTTAATTGATCTTTTAAGCGTGAGGGGATTTTTTCCATCGATGCTGTAATGATAATACGATCGAATAGAGAGTCTTGCTCCCAGCCTAAATTACCATCATCATTTTTAAGATAAATATTTGTATAGTTTAGCTGTGAAAGTAATTGCTGAGCCTTAAGGGTAAACTCTTCAATTATTTCTACAGTATATACGCTTTGGCATAAATTACTTAAAATAGCTGCTTGATAACCTGACCCAGTACCTATTTCTAGCACTGAGTGCGCAGGAGCAAGCTCAAGTGCTGAGGTCATATACGCAACTATATATGGTTGTGAAATAGTTTGATCGTGTCCTATACTTAAGGGATAATTTTCATAAACATCTGGATTTGCGCTACCGTTGCGATTAGCTGGCACAAAAAGCTTTCTGTCGACTTTGCGCATAGCTTGGAGTACTTTTTTGTCTATTTCTCTATTGTTCTTATTGAAACCTATATCAAATTTTTCAATATTATCGATTAAAGTAGCATTATCTGGAGTATTGCGCATGATTGGTTTCAATATTTATTAAAGAATCGATAACTATATAATTTTTTATATATAATGATGATATCATATAAACATTATCATGTGCAAGTGTTTTGCTGAAGAAAAATTAATTGATACCATAATCTATAATTTTATCTATGAGCCCAGGAAAGATATTCAGCACTTTAAAGCCAGTTTTGCGTATTACTTGAACTATTTGTAAATTATTGCTAAAAACTCTATCCAAACAATCGGTCGCTAAAAACATTTTAAAATTATCTGCTTTGCGCATTGTTTCGTATCTTGCTAACTCCGAATGGGTAATGTTTAAGTTATTGCTATAACATTGCATAATTATGCTCGATAGCGCTTGGATATCTTTCATACCTTGATTTAGGCCTTGCCCGGCTAATGGGTGAATTGAGTGAGCACTATCGCCGATTAGCACCATATTATTTAAAAAGTAGTTTTGTACAATTTGTGCCGATAAGTTAAACTTTGATATTGGCGTAATGATTTTAATCTTACCTAGAAATTCGCCAAAAATTTCTTGTATTACATTGGTAAAATCTTGATGATTTAGATGGTTATAGGCTCTAGCAAAATCAATCTTTACACTCCACACAATAGCAGATTGATTTTGGCTTACTAGGGGCAATATGGCAAATGGCCCGGTTGGTAAAAAATGCTCTATTGCGCAATTTTCATGCGCTTTAGCATGCTCTACATTAAAAACAAAAGCAACTTGGCCATAATCCTTGTTTATCAGGTATGGGAAGTATTTACTTCTGGCCAAAGAGTTTTTACCATCCGCTACGATTGTTAGCTCCGTAGATAGCTCATTTTGATTGCTAAGCTTAATTTGGCACTGGTTAGAAATAAAATTTATCTCATCATATCCGCTTTGCTCAGTAAGCTTGATCAGATCATGGTTTTTTACCAACTTAAAGAGAGATTGTTTTAGATCTTGATTTGCGATCATATAGCCTAAATTGTGCCGCTCTTTGTTGGTCAAATGCAATTGATCAGGATTTTTATTATCTAAAATATAGATCTCTTTTACTGCGGCGCTAAGTGGCTCCAAGTCAGGCCATATATTAATTTGCTCTAAAAAATTTTTCGATGAATAAGTAATCGATGTCGTTCTTGGATCTAAAAAAAAGTTTTTTTCACATTTTTGTTTTTCAATAATATGCGAGGCAATACCGTGATGTGCTAAAGATAGCGCCATAAGCATACCGCTATAACTACAACCTAATATAGCTATATTATTATTTGAAATAACTTTTGCATTAGTCATAAGTTCTATCTTGCATAAAGATGTAAAGGAAGCAAAATAACATAAAAAGCTATGCTGGCAAAAATAGCTGCTACTATATCGTCTAACATTACACCAAGGCCACCCTTGACGTTTTGATCTATATAACTTATGGGCCAAGGTTTGAAAATATCAAATATCCTAAATAAAATAACTGGCAATATGAATAACGCTATCCAATGGTATTGACCTAAGTATTGACGTGAATAATAGAATAAAATGTTTGGATATAACATAAAGCCTGGAAAGCATAAAAAGAGAGTTAGCATTTGTCCCACTACCTCATCTATTACTATTTCTTGAGGATCTTGCTTGTCGCTATATCGCTTGATGTAATAACTGCTTACTAATATTCCAGCGATCAATAGGATGATGATAAAAGCTAGAAAAATAATTTGAGCAACAAACAGAATAAAGGTATAGCCCAAATTTATGTCTAGCCAAGAGTCTAAAATGGGATATATAAGGTTTGTAAAAAAATCTAAATTTCCACCCATGACTTGTTCCATTATTGCATACACCACTAGCCATGTGAATGGAACAGTCGCTATAGAAGCTAGTGTTCCCGGGCAGTATTTTATCTTTCCTATGTATCCAAATGTGAGGAAAAATGCTAAAAGTCGCTTTTTTAACATATATTTTTATTTACTTAGGATTTTTTAATGTAAGATAACAATTCGCAGTAAGTAAAGCCAGTAAGCAAAGCAATGATATAAAAATATAAGCTGGCAACAAAAGCTGCTACTATAGAGTTGAGCATTATATCTGTGTTAGCTTTGATAATTTTATCTGCACTATTTATTTGCCTCCTAAATAAGATAATTTGCAATATAAATAACGCTGCTAAAAAGCAGTATTGATGTAAATATTGAAATAATATCTGAACATAAGGCAAAGAGAGCAAAAAGCAGGGTAAACACAAACAGGTAGTGAGCATTTGCCCTAGTACCTGGTCGATTACTATTTCTTCAGGTTTTTGCGTATCGCTGTAGTACTTTATATAATATCTACTTGCGATTTTTCCTGCGATAAATAAGATTACAAAAAAAGCTATCAACATTGCGAAGAACCCTCCTGGAGTATAATCCTCTATCGGAGAATCCTCAGGAAGAGCGAGGTAATCAATTATTGCACTCCCCACCAAATATATGAATGGAAAACTTACTATAGAAGCTAGTACCCCTGGAAAATATTTTATTTTTCCTATGTATTCAAATGTGAGGAAAAATTCTAAAAGTCGCTTTTTTAACATATATTTTTATTTATTGCATTTGATTTATTATGCTCCAATTTGTGCATTGCTAAAATTAGTTTTTCATTTGTTGCAATCTTTCTATCGTTAAAGTATTAAATATACTGCAAGTGTGCGGAATAATGCATATTGCCATTATAAATTATACGCTATTTTTTATCATTTGAAATAGAAATTTAATTTATTATAATTAGCATCTTTTGCTTTCACTATCCATTATTCAATGACCATCATATTGCAGTTCTGAAAAATAGCCCCACAGATGATATATATCAATTGACAACCTCACCCTTTAATATCAATATTATATTAAATATTAACTTAAAGGTGATAAATCGCGCTATGTTACTGGTAAAAAGTTATGGGTAACTTACCTAAAATGATTATGGTTATAGTTGGGTGCGCAGTAATTTTAATGATAATATTACTAATATTAGCATGTATTGGAGCAACACCTTTTTTGGGTTGTTATTTACGTTACGCTAATCCTGGTCAGCAGGTCTCCACGAGCGTTTCAGCTCAAGTAAATGCTAATGGTAGATACGATGGTGTGAATTGCAATCC
>CANGHM010000024.1 GCA_947453775.1 Rickettsiales bacterium
AGGCTTAGTAAGAGTTACTTTAAGCTATGAAGATATCGAGCGAACCAGATTTCTTGTGCAGGTGCAAGACTCTGGTATAGGTATCCCTGAAAATGAGTTAAATATTATTTTCTTGCCATTTGTGCAGAGTGCTAAGACCAAAAATACTAATGATGGAACGGGTCTTGGTTTGTCTATTGCTGCTGAAATTATTAATTTACATAAAGGAAAAATTTGGGCAACAAATAACTCAGACTCCGGAGCTTCACTTTTTTTTACCCTACCAGTTGATAAAGACTCACTAAATGAATATAATAGGAATTTGGTTATAGATAAGATTAACACCCTTGGCAAGACAATGATCTTAGACGACGATCAATTGTCTTTAGAGGCTAGTAAAATTATCATTTCTTCTATAGGCTTAAATGTTGTTACTGCTTCTAATATTTCTGAAGCTTGGGAGGTGCTGCAAAGCAATCAAGTATCGTTATTGTTTTTAGATATGATGCTTGAGGATATGTCGGGGATGGAGTTTTTAAAAATTATGCGCACTCAGCCTCAGTATGATGGTGTTAGGGTGATTATAGCAAGTGGCATAGGCAATGCTCATGATATGAAAAGTACTTCTTCGGAATCTGACTTTAGTGCTTCTTTAACTAAGCCTTATAGTAAAAATCAAGCATGGGAGATAATAGTTCTTGTGTATAGTGATTTGCTTGAAGAATGATTTTTTTATCAAGCAATGGTCTTTTGGTGGTGTTAGTTTGATAAGGTAAAATTAATAAAATATATCTAATAGTGCAAGATCTAAAAGTTTGGGGTATATTAAATATCACTCCTGACTCATTTTCCGATGGTGGTTTACTGTCGGCTACTCAAGAATATATACTTGGCAAGGTCAGTCATATGATAGATTCTGGTGCTGATGTTATTGATATTGGTGCTGAGTCAACCAGGCCAGGGGCTCAGGCAATTAGCTCTAGTCAAGAGTGGGAAAGAATAGGAGAAATATTGCCTTTGGTGTCAAGCCTAGCTAGATCGCGCGCGGTGCAAATTAGCCTGGATAGTTATCATGCCGATAATGTTGAAAAAGCTTTGCCATATATTGATATTATTAACGATGTTAGTGGCTTTGTTTGTCCCAAAATGCTTGGTTTGCTAAAAAGTTCGGGTTTGACGGCTGTGCTCATGCATAATTTAGGTGTTCCTGCAAAGCGCTCTGTGACAATAAATGAAGGGGTTGATGTAGTAAGTGCTGTGTATGAATGGTTTGACTCTAAAATTGCAGATTTAGTGGATTTTGGAATTAGTGCAAATCAACTCATTCTTGATCCGGGGATAGGTTTTGGCAAGACGCAAAAACAGTCGATGGATCTTGTGCGTCAGGTTGATAAATTCAATGATTTTGATTTGCCTGTGCTTATGGGTCATTCGCGCAAAGGTTTTTTAAGGCAAGGTTCAGCTCCATGCGAAACTGTTGATCTTGATTGGTCCACAGCTATGCTTACTAGCTATTTTTCCAGTAAGTCTACTAGACATGTTCGCGTGCACAATGTGGCGTTTAATAAAGGATTGCTTAAATTTTACACCTTCCTTAAAAACGATTATCCTTCTTATAATAACTGCTTTCTTAGTCATGTTGAAAGCTACTTTGATCTTAAAGAATAAACAAGCGCCTTTGCACCTAGACTATAGTTAATTGTTTTTTAATTTTGCTTTTTAAGTTCGGTGATGATAGCTAGTGGGTCAAGAGGGCTTTCGTAGTACTGATCTTGTATTTGCACTACGGGTGCTTTAATGCATGCTCCTAGGCAAGCGACTTCGCTTAAAGTAAATAAATTATCTTGCGTGGTTTGGCCGATTTTGATTTGCAAGATATTTTCAAATTCGGCAACAATGGAGTCAGAACCGCGTAGCCAGCATGGGGTTGTGGTGCAAATTTGCACGTGATACTTTCCTACGGGTTTTAGGTTAAACATGCTATAAAAACTAGCTATTTCAATAATTTTCACGTAAGGCATCTGTAAAAAACTAGCTACATACTCTAGAGCGCTAGTGCATAGCCACCCGCCTCTTTGTCTTTGAGCTAAGTCTAGCAAGGGTAATACAGCGCTGCGTTTGTGTTCTTTAGGGTATTTAGCTAATATTTTTTCGGCTTGCTCTAGGTTTGGTGGATTAAAAGAAAAGCTACTCATTTTTTTACTATGTGCTTAATGTGTTAAATTTATCGGTCTATTTCTCCAAAAACTATATCTAAGCTTGAAATTATGGTAACAATATCGGCCATAAGGTGCTTTTTGCTCATAAAGTCTAAAGCTTGCAAATGGGAAAATCCTGGTGCTTTTATTCTGCAGCGATATGGCTTGTTTGAACCATCTGCATAAAGATAAACGCCAAACTCACCCTTGGGTGCTTCAACTGCAGCATAAGTTTGCCCTTCGGGCACGCTATATCCTTCTGTGTATAGTTTAAAATGTGCAATGAGCCCTTCCATGGTAGCATGCATATCTTTTCTTTTGGGCGGTGAAATGGTGGGGTCTTGGGTTTTAATTGCCCCTTGAGGTATTTGCCTTATGCACTGGTCAATGATCTTTATTGACTGATACATTTCTTCGACCCTAATTAGGTACCTATCGTAGCAATCGCCATTTTTGCCCACTGGTACCATAAAATCTAATTTATCGTATATTTCATAGCTTTGATTTTTGCGTATGTCCCAAGCGATGCCTGAGCCCCTTAGCATTGGTCCTGAAAAGCCTAAATCCATCGCTTCTTTTGCGCTTACTATACCAATATCAACAAGGCGTTGTTTCCAGATGCGATTCTCAGTTAAAAGGGTTTGCGCATCGTCTAATACACTAGGAAATTGAGCAATAAATTCAGCTATATCGCTGAGCAAATCATCTGGTAAATCTTGAGCAACTCCGCCGGGGCGAAAATAATTTGCATGCATTCTAGATCCGCTAACTCTTTCATAAAAACCCATGATTTTTTCCCTCTCTTCAAACAGCCATAGTAGTGGGGTCGTTGCACCAAGGTCTAAAGCTTGCGTGGTAATGTTTAAAGTGTGGTTTAGTATGCGGGTTAGTTCGGCAAAAATGACTCTAATGTACTTAGCCCTTAAGGGTACTTGGCAATTTAGCAACACCTCTACTGCAATCGCAAAAGCATGTTCTTGCGACATCGGGCAGACATAGTCTAGTCGGTCGAAATATGGTATTGCCTGTAGGTAGGTTTTGTGTTCAATCAGTTTTTCTGTGCCTCGATGCAGAAGGCCTATATGGGGAGTGGCTTTATTTATTACCTCGCCGTCCATCTCAAGAATTAGCCTTAAAACCCCATGGGCTGCAGGGTGTTGGGGGCCAAAATTTAAAATCATATCTTTGATAGTTAGATCTTTTTCTTTTGTCATCTAAGGTATATTTATTAGAATATACTTTGCATTATAACAAGAGCTTCAAAGTTCTAATAAGCAAAGAGCTAAAAGTTTAAGCAATATTTTCTCTGTGTTCAATTTTTTTATCATGCCCGATTGGGTCTTGGTGAATTATCACCTCGCCGTTAGGAAATGCTTCTAGTAAATTATGAGTAAGATTTTCACTTATTGTGTGAGCTTCAATTAGGCTGATGTGAGGATCTAGATCAATATGCATCTGAATAAAAGCTTTATCGCCTGCATACCTGGTTTTCATATCGTGGACTCCTAAAATCGCAGTATCATTTTTTATTATTTTAAAGACTATTGCCTTATCTTTAGCTGTGAATTCTGCGTCTATTAGGTTGCCGATAGAGTGTTTTAAAAGATCATATGCTGCATACATGATGTAAAAAGATATCAATATACCAAATATACCGTCTAAATAAGCATAATAATTTGAGCCTATAATAGAGATTATTACGCCAAAATTACTTAATAAATCTGATAAATAGTGTGCTCGGTCTGATCTTATGATGCTAGATTGGGTTTTTTTAATTACGTAACTTTGATACAAAACTAAAGCGACACATATGCTTGAGCACAATATCATGCTTAAAATTCCTTGCTCGTAATTTTGTATATGCTGTTTGGATAATAGTTTTTTTATAGAAATAAATAATGTAAAACCTCCGGAAGATATAAAAAAAATTGATTGTGCAAAAATGGCTAAATCTTGGACTTTATTATGGCCAAAACGATGCTTTTCATCTGGTGGGGATAACGCGATTTGAATAGCTATGGCGTTTAAAATTGAGCTTGTAACGTCAAGTAATGAGTCTATAAGTGATGCAAAAAGCGATATGGACTGGGAGTTTGCCCATCCAAGGGCTTTGATGAGAAAAATTATCACACCAGTTGCTACCGATACATACGATGCGTTTTTAATTAGCTGATTTTGTTCCATATGTCTCTTAGTTCATTAGGTTTTTTCAGAGTATAATATATAATGAAAAAAGACAAATTATTTTAAATGAGGGGCGCTCAAAATACGAACATAGTTTGCATTATAATTAGTGTAATTCATTGTGCTTACCGTATGGTATAAATTATCCATTAATGAAGCTGGGTTTTTTGGTGGGGGTTGGTAAGGGAGATAATTTTTCGCCCCCAGGCTATAATATTTTTATTTATCTATGCAATTTTCTGATATTGAAACTAAAATTTTTGATTTAATAAATTCTACCATCGATTTACTGGGTCTAGATCTGGTTTTGGTAAAATTGGTTAATGAAGGTGGCAAAACTTTGCAGATTGTCATTGATGGCAAGGACAATGCTAAAGTGACAATCGATGATTGTTATAAGGTAAGTAAAGCGATAGCCCCAGTGCTTGATGTAGAAGACCTGATCGATAGTAAATATTTACTTGAGGTATCTTCGGCCGGAGTTGAGCGCCCCTTAGTGCGAGAAAAAGATTATGTAAAGTGTGTTGGTAATGTTATTTTGGTCAAACTCCAAACTCCATTAGACGATCGCAAGAAATATAAAGGTAAATTGTTGGATTTTAAGGATAATAATATTATTCTTGAAGTAGAGTATAAAAATGATGGCCAAACGAATTTTTTAAATAAAGTCATACCTTTAGATTTTGTGAAAACTGCTAATGTAGTGATGACTGAGGAAATGTTTAGGGCTATTTTAAAAGGTTAAAAATATACAAGATTATTATGAGTAGTAACGAGATAGTGAGTATAGTAGATGCTTTATCCAGGGATAAAGGCATACCCAAGGAGCAGCTGCTGGTAGATGTGGAAAAAGCCATTGAGGATGTTGGTAAGAGAAAGTATGGATCTGCTAACATGATCAAGGCAAAATTGGATCGCAGAACTGGAGAAATAATGTTGTTTAGAGTGCTTTTGGTTGTTGATCAAGTGCAAGACTATATGAATGAAATATCTTTAGCTGATGCGCAAAAACAACAGCCTGGTGTTGTTATAGGAGATAGTTACCACGACATGCTTCCTCCGATTGACTTAGGCAGAAGTGAGGCGATGATGGTGCGCACCTCTATTAATTCATCTGTTAAAAAAGCCGAAAGACAAAGAGAGTACGAGGAATTTCTAGGTAAAGTTGGTCAGCTTATAATTGGAGTAGTAAAACGCGTTGAGTATGGGCATATTATTATCGATTTGGGTAGGGCTGAAGGTCTGCTGAAAAAAGATCAGCTAACCTTTAGTGATCGCTTTAAGATCGGAGATAGGGTTAGGTCATATATATACGACGTGCGTAGGGAAGATTTTGGCTCACAAATATTTTTGTCAAGGACTCATGAGCAAATGATTGCCAAGCTATTTGAAATTGAGGTGCCAGAGATAAGCGATGGTATTGTAAAAATTAAAGCTATTGCGCGGGATGCTGGCTCTAAATCAAAAATTGCAGTATTTGGGATCGATTCAGGTGTGGATCCTGTTGCAGCTTGCGTTGGCATGAGGGGCACCAGGGTCAAGTCTATTATGGCTGAGCTTGGAGGTGAAAAGATAGATGTTTTTGCTTGGCATATCGATAGTGGTAAATATCTTTTAAATGCACTGGGTTTAAGTAGCACTAGCGCAAAGGTCATAATCGATCATGCTACTAAGAAAGCTACGGTGCTTGTTAATCCTGAAGATTTGAGTTCAGCTATTGGTAGAGGTGGGCAAAACGTAAAATTAGCCTCCAAAATTACCCAGCTAAATATAGAAGTACTTACTGAAGAAGTTCAATCTAAGCGCAGATTAGATGAGTTTTATAACGTTAGTGGTCAGCTGATCGAAGAGTTGGATTTAGATGAGACTTTAGCGCAATTTTTGGTGGCTAAGGGGTTTAATTCAGTTGCGCAAATAGCTAATACCCCCCATGAGGATTTGCTGCAAATTGAAGGGTTCGATGAGGAATTAGCTACCGAGTTACTTGATAGGGCTAAAGAAATTTGTAATACCAACAACGAGCAAATCTTTAAAAAATTTGAGCAGCTTGGAGTTGAGCAGGATTTAATAGATATGCTCAATTTTATTAGCTTTGATTATCTGCTGATTATGGCTCAAAAAGGTATTAAGAGTATAGAAGATTTAGCATCTTGCAGCCCCGATGATATCAAAAAAATGGTTCCTGATATAGCCCTTTCGCAGGAAGATATGCTAGCTATAATAGATGAAGCAAAAGCTAAAATTGCACATTAAAAAGAGTTTTCGCGGGTGTTTAATGATTAAACATACACCTGTTGTTTAAAGTAAATTTAGGTATATGGATACTACTAACGAAAAACCAAAAAAATTAGGCTTAAAATTAAAGGCCAGTGTTGATGCTACAGATTTAGCCAAAAAGTACATCGACCTTCAATCTAAGCCAAGTGCCAAACCTAGCTTTAGCGCTTCAGGAGGAGTTGTTTTTGAGGATTTGAATAATACTAGGGGGCTTAGTGTTAACGAAGTTAATAAAAAGCTTGATTTGGTCAAGCGCGCTGCTCAAGAAAAAGAGCACAAAGAAGCTCAGCTTGCATTAAAGGCTGCTCAAATCGCAGAAGAGGCTTTACTAAAAAGCGCTCTTGCATCAAGAGATGAGCAAGTTAATTTGTCAGAAAGTGTGACCTTGCAAGAAAAAATTCTTCCAGAAGCACCACCCCCCCCTAGACCAGATATATCTCATATTAAGCAAGAAGATCCTGCGGCCGTGAAAAAGGTGGCAAAAGATTTTGAGGAAAAACCAGCTCCTGTTGCTAAGGCTAAAGACGAGCAGCCACGTAAATTGAAGAAGCAAGATATTTATACTTTGCTTGACGATGAAGCTGCTGGTAGAATTAATAAATTCGCTAGACGTCGCAGTAATAAAAAATCTAAATTTGAACAAAAGCCAGATAAATTGACCCGCGATGTAGAGGTTTATGGTGAGATTAGCGTTGCTGATCTGGCTAGTAAAATGTCTGAGCGAGCTGTGGATTTGGTCAAAGAGCTAATGAAGCTAGGCATTATGGCAGATGG
>CANGHM010000025.1 GCA_947453775.1 Rickettsiales bacterium
AATTTCAGCTTGTGCTAAGGCAGTTTGATCTATAGGGTCCCATAATACTGGTTGATCTTTTTTATAAATTTGCCCCTTGTTTACCAGATCTAAAAATGAAAGCTGCGAAATATGGCAGGTATCTTTGGAAATAGTTTGATATTCCAATTCCCAATCAAAAGAATATGCCATGGTTTTAAACAGCCCTCTAAAGCGCTCTTCATGATTTAATACCACTTCTTGACAGATCTGATTAAACTGCGCCCGCCCCATATTGCCTGCCTTAATATCTTTTTCCTTTTCAACTAGTCGCTCAGTTGGTAGGCCGTTATCATCAAATCCGATCGGATAAAACACGTTTTTACCCATCATTCTTTGGAAGCGGGCGATAAAATCTATGTGACTATAGCTAAAAATATGGCCAATGTGAAGCTTGCCCGAAACTGTTGGCGGAGGGGTGTCGATGATAAAATTATCTTCTCTTGTGCAGCTTGTATCCCACTTATATACTTGATGATGATGCCAGTATTGTTGTATTCTTGTTTCAAATGACATGTTTTGCGCTCAATATTTGCTTTGTTTAGTATAAATAGTATATTAAAATGCATTATATTTTAAAAGCGTCCAGATTATTTATAAGTGGTCAAAAAAAATTATGTTATCCAGCAACAATTTGTGAATCATAAATCAGATATACTAAATGCTCAATAATATTTCTAGCTCACAACAGGCTAAACCCTTAGATGAATCTAAGATACAAAATTCTGCCACTGCAAACCAAGATAGATTAAATGATCTTTTGAGCATCTCAAATATTACCACTCGCGGGCTTTTTATATTGCGCGGATTAATATCTTATCTGCAACAAGCGCAATTTCCCTATAGCTTGGAGAAGATTGAAAATTGCCTCCTGCAGCATCATGTTGCTAGCGATAAATTGCTAGAAATTTTTCAAATAAAGTTCGATCCAAAATCTTTTCAAACTGCTGAGCATAATTTAGCATTGTGCCATGCTTTATCCCAGCAAATTAACCAATATATACAACAAAACGTAAATATTGATGAGGCAAAAATTTTACAACAACTTCTTGCCACCATTGGCGCTGTAACACGCACCAACGCCTATCAAATGAGTCAAGACAATGTGCACAAGCCCTATATTTGCTTTAAGTTTGATTCAAGCAAGGTACCTGGTCTTGAGTTACCTCTACCTTATGCTGAAATATTTGTTTATGCGTCAGAGTTTGAAGGATGTCACTTAAGAAGTGCTAAAGTTGCTCGTGGGGGGCTTAGATGGTCCGACAGAAGAGTTGACTTTAGAGTAGAGGCCTTAGCTTTAATGAAAGCGCAAACTACTAAAAATAGTGTGATCGTGCCAATGGGCTCTAAGGGAGCATTTTTTATTAAAAATTTAGAAAATTTCAGCCTAGAGGAAGATAAAAATAAGTACGTTGTGAATTGCTATAAAAACTTTTTACGAGGTTTGCTAGATGTTACCGATAATATTATCGATGGCAAACTAGTTAGCCCTTTGCAAGTCATTGTTTACGATCAAGATGATCCATATCTTGTTGTAGCTGCTGATAAAGGCACTGCAAGTTTTTCAGATTATGCCAATGCGGTAGCTGGGGAATATAATTTTTGGCTGGGCGATGCTTTTGCATCAGGCGGTTCAGCTGGGTATGATCATAAAAAAATGGCAATTACCGCTAAAGGCGCATGGGTTTGCGCACTAGAGCACTTAAGTAATTTAGGTATACCATTAAATGAGGCAAGATTTTTAGGCATTGGCGATATGTCCGGGGATGTATTTGGTAACGGAATGCTACTTTCAGATGAAATAAAACTGATTGCTGCCTTCGATCACAGGCATATTTTTATCGATCCAAATCCAGAAAATGCCCAAGCTAGTTTTAATGAGAGAAAAAGACTATTTCAGATGCCAAGGTCTAAATGGTCTGACTATAACCAAGAGCTAATCTCAAAAGGTGGTGGTGTGTTTGATCGCACATGCAAAAGTATTGCTCTAAGCTCAGAGATTAAAGCTTTATTGCAAACTAATAGTGCGGAGCTTGCTCCTGAGGAGCTGATCAAAGCTTTGCTAACTATGCAAATAGATGTTATCTGGAACGGCGGGATAGGCACATACGTTAAAGCCAGCTTTCAAAGCAATCACGAAATTGGCGACAAAACTAACGATGTCCTCAGGGTTGATGGTAAGGATCTGAAAGCTAAAATAATTGCCGAAGGTGGAAATTTAGGCTTTTCACAAAGTGGCAGAATAGAGTTTGCACAATATGGCGGTAGCATTAATACCGATTTTATTGACAACTCAGCTGGGGTTGATTGCTCTGATCACGAAGTAAATATTAAAATTTGCCTAGCACCAAGCATCAGCAGCGGTAAAATTAGCTTAGAGCAGAGAAATGAGTTGTTAAAACAGATGCAAGATCAGGTTGCCAGCCTCGTGCTTGGCGATAATTTCGCTCAAACTCAAGCTATTAGCATCAAACAACATAGCCAAATCTTTAGTGCTCAAATTTTCGGTGAGCTAATAGAGTGGCTAGAGCAAGATGGCTTGCTTAATCGTAAACTAGAGTTTTTACCCTCTAAAGAGGAAATTCAAAAACGCATCGCAAATAATCTTTCATTAACCAGACCAGAGCTTGCCGTGCTGCTGTCTTATAGCAAAATGTTTGTTTATAACAAGCTACTTGAGGAGAATATTGCCTCTGATCGATACTTTAACAAGCTACTTGTAGAGTATTTTCCTGATTTGATGATGCCAAAATTTACCGATGAAGTAATGGGCCATCAGCTGAGTAAAGAAATTATCGCCACTAGCGCAGCCAATATTATTGTCAACAAACTCAGTGGCCCGGTGTTTATGAACTTGACCAAAGAATCAGGCGCAAATACCTTAGCTCTAACCAAAGCGTTTTTTATTGTCAGTGAGATATTTAATATTCAAAGCATATGGAGCAGTATTGAAGCAGCAAGAGTTAAGTCGGATATAAAAATTCAGGCTTTTAGCGACATTATCACCCTTATGCGCAGCTCAATGGCCTATTTACTTGCTAAATATAAGCATAATCAGCTAGATATACTTGCACTAAGCGCAAAATACAAGCCTCTTTCTAACCTTGCAGAGCAAACAGGCCAGATACCTTATCAGAGCCGCCTTGATGCGAGTCTTGTGCAACAAAAGCTCTACATCGCTGCTGGCTTTTCGCCTGAGCTTGCTAAACTACTTACGCAATCGGCTTTATCTGGGGGTGAAAAACTTACCTCATGAACAATGTGTTACCTATAGTCTAGTCATTTTTATTGACCGTATAATAATTACGGTGAGGGCTTTGATGTTGAGCAGTTGTGTTTAATTTTAAGATCGTTAGATATTTTTTTCGACGATGCGCTGCGCGATGGAAAATCTTTCTCAAGCTTCTTAATAATTTCACATATTTGGAGATTTTTTTCTCTTGCTGGGGTCTTATCTTTCCTTTGGCTAATTGATTGAACTACCTTAAGAAGAGATTCAGAAGCCTTTTGCCCCTTAGGAAATTTTTTATAGCATCTTAAATAATGTACCGCAGAATGCTGAAAATCTTTTGCTCTAAAAAAACTCTCAGCATACCAAAACATTGCCCTCTCCATGAAATTGCTTTTAGGATTTTTCATTAGTTGGTCAAAATCTTCTCTAGCTTCTGCATATTTGTTGTTTTGCAGTTTTAAAATTGCATTATCGTATTTTTGCTTTTCAGACATAGAACTAGGGGGCTTAGCGTCTTGCTGCTTATGATCGTGAGCTTGAGGATTAGCGCCTTCGTGAGCTGAGGACACAGCGTCTTGATCGTGAGCTCCAGGATTAGCGCCTTCGTGAGCTGAGGGCACAGCGTCCTGATCCTTTTGCTCTAAATTTAGCTTTAGATGTTGCTCCATTTGAGATTTAACCACACGCATATCACGTTGCAACAGCTCAACTTGATTGGTAAGTTTAATTATTTCCTGCTCGAGCATTTCTATTTTATCCGATCCAAAAGAGCTAAACGAATATAAAAGGCATAATAAGATATTGAATTTTTTCATATATAATGACCTATTGATAAAAAATATTTTCTAAAACATTGTGATTATTTTGAGATTCCAATTTTAACCTTTTCTCAGCATTCAGCAGTACTGATAAAGTATGGATAATTTGCTCATTGCTAAGCTTTTCTAGCGACGTCTTAAAATCTTCAACCTGCATAAATAGTAAAGGTGGAGAGAGAGTTTTGATTGCATCTTGCAGACTATATCCGCACATCATTTTTTGTTTTACTAAATATATATTGTAATAGTATCGCATTAAACTTCTTGCAATTAAAACATACGGCACTCCTGAATGCAACAAGTCTGTTAATTGTGTAAAATATTCTTGAGCATCTTTTTTGGCTAGTGAGCTTGCAAGTTTGTCGCTAAATAACGCTTTAGATGGCAAAATCAATGCTTGGGCGATACTGAAAGTAACTTCTTTTTGATCGTGGCAATACAGGCAAATTTTTTCTAGCTCGCTATACAATATCCCTCTATCATTATTAACATTTTGGCATATATATTGTAAAGCTTCTTGGGTAATTTGCTTACCTTTATCATGGAAATATTTACGTATAATGATTTTAAGGTCTTGCGCAAAGTCATTATAACATGACAAAGAAGCGAAATGAGTGCTTTTTTCAAAGAACAACCTTGTGCTTGAGTTAGTTGAAAGTTCGTCAGCTACCAGAATAGGAAAATTGTGAGCATCTTTTTCTAGCGCATTTTTACCATCTTTATCTAAACTAGCTGGCACATCTTTGACTATTACAATATCCCTACTGGTAAAAAGACTCAGCTCGCTCAAACATGCTGCCAAATTATTTGCTACATTAGAATAATACACTACCCTGGCTGAAAGATTCAATGCTTGCTTTACTTGATTTGACACATAATCTATCAGGCCTTTATCGGGGCCATATAATAGCAGACCCAATATGCTACGGTTTTGAATTTTAGTTATTAGTTGGGGTAAGTCTTTTGTATATAACCTCATTTTGTTGCCAATTGATATTGGATCATTCACTATTGCCTTTTTTCTCAAGCTCACTGGCTTAATCATTATAATACACATTATAGTCTAAATAGCCCTCTTAAATCAAGCTTATTGGATTCGTATACATAATCCTCCAATTAAGATTTATCAATATATTTATATTAAATACTACAATAGAGTAAGTAATATAGGTTATCTTTAAATCACTTGCGCCTGAGAAGATTTGGATTTATTTTTAATAGTATGTAGTGATTTTTTTAACACATGAAGTTAAAAATAAGTATACCATATCGTAATTACTTTGAATATCTTCAATATTATCATTATGATTGTCTTTGGATACGTTATGATAATTCTCAAATATCCTAAGGTTAACAATTTTAATTTTACTAAACTTTAAATTTTTTATGAATAAAGCTCAAAAACTTTTAGTTGCATTAATTGCGGCTTCAACACTTTCTAGTACATCTTTTGCTAGTGAGAATAATTTCCAAATAGGCGTTTTTGCTGGCGGCGCTCTTTCTTCAGCAATACCTGAGACCAATATTTATACCGCACCAGACAAGGCTGATGATAAGATAATTTTTAAAGGCACTGAAATGTCTAAGAACTTTGCGGGCGGACTTGATGTTGCCTATTATTTTGACAACGGCCTTTTAGTTGGAGCAACCGCTCTTGGATTTTTAACATCAAACAACCTATTGCCTGAAAAACCAGAAAACACTACATTAGGAAAAGCAGCAGCAGCAAGAGCAGAATCAGACGGAGGAGATGAAGGGAAGCAAAAAAAAGCCGTGGAAGATTTAAAAGAGTCTCTAACAATTACAAGCACTGCGATGCTTGGTGGGGCTAAATTAGGCTATGCCGTTATAAGAAATGAAGATCTTCAAGTTGACTTATCTGGCGTGATTGCCTATGGTAGAATCTCTTTTGATCTACCAGTGCACAATTATGCAAAACCAGATGCAAAACCAGAGGATAAGCCAGAGGAGAAAAAATTAGAACACCTTAAGACCGAAGACTTGTATAGCGTTTTCACTGGTCCTCAAATCAAGATTTCTGCTCCTATAGCTGGCGGAGCTTCTGTAGGGATAATGGGTGAAGCATTATACCAAGTAAAAACCGAAGTATCTAGCCCTATAAATGTAGATGGAAAGTCAACGACAGACAAATTTAACTTTGTACTTGGTAATATGATATATGTAGTTGCTCTTACTCTTGATTTTAGTTTCTAATACTTTGATTTCTTGCTAACTCAAAGCAAAAAATTAATTTATTTTCTAAATAGGCCTTTTAGCATGGAAACATGCTAGAAGGTTTTGTTTTTGGTAGCTATATTTTCGTTATAATTCAATTAGAGTTATAGATTTAGCTATCACCAGCTCATTTCCCAAATCTAACAAAAGCTTTAGTGTAGGCCAATTGCAAATAATGTGACTTGTTGAGGTAAATATGTTATATTAACCTTATAAAAACATTACATTTATGCACCCAATACAAAAAATTATTCTTAGTATTTTCATCACAACGTTGCCTTGCGCAGCTAATGCACTGTTTTATTTTCATGGCTCTTTTGGCCCTACAATATATATAAAAGGCATTGATAGCCAAGCAGAGCTTAAAACCATTTTATCTAGCGAATCTATGAATAATATTTCTTTTGGCCTTGGAGTTTCCTTGCCGTTAGATTTTCGAGGAGAGGTGCTATATACACGCTCATGGCTTATTGGAAAATACGATCTTAATGGCAATACTGTTAATAGTATTAGCACTATTCAGGGAGCTGTGTATTATGATTTTTCAGAAATATTATTAATAATGCGTCCGTTTTTAGGCGGCAGTGTTGGTACGTCTATTGTGCATGATGGTCTGCCAATAATGGATCAATTAACCAGTCTAAAAAGTCTTCCTTGTTGGAGTGTGGGGGGAGGATTGAGTGTGGATGCTATTGTAACGCTCAGCCTAGGATATCAATTCACTAATTACCATATAAGTGAGGATAAAATTAATCCTGGAGTTCATAGTGTGTATCTGAAATTGGCATTTTAACTCTTCTGCCGTATTGCACACATTCCACTTTATTAAATTTTCCCCTAATGTCTTCTGGTGTTTATTACCGCAAGACATTAATTATATCAGTAATTTGTAGCTTTTTGTTCCGTATTTTCTATTTTAAATTTAGTATTTATATTAAATTGT
>CANGHM010000026.1 GCA_947453775.1 Rickettsiales bacterium
GAAATGGGAAAGCACTTCAATATGACATCAGTGGGGGCGTATTACTGGTTAAAAAAACTAGGATACAGCTATAAAAAAAAGCCTTTAGACATTTGGAAGCAAGCAAAGGGAGGATAGATGAGTATCAAGAAAGCATAAAAGACATAGCTGCTGAAAAGCTCGTATATATCGATGAAAGCGGCATTGATATAAGCCCTTGTAAAGATAAAGGCTGGGGCAAAAAGGGTCAGGTGCCACTTGGTAAAAAAAGTGGTAAATATTATCAAAGAACTAATATTGTTGCTGGATATGTCAACAAAAAGAGCATAGCGCGGATGGTTTTTAATTCCTCTTGTGCAACACATTATTATTCGAAACTTGGGTGGGAAGAATTTTTAATTAAAGAGTTGGAGCCTGGACAAGTTGTTGTAATGGATAATGCCTCGTTTCATAAGTCACAAAAGATAAGAGAATTGATTGAATCTACAGGATGCGAGCTTATTTCCCTACCACCTTTTTTTCTACCACCTTATTGTCCAAATTTAAACCCAATAGAAAAATTCTGGGCCAATATGAAGAGATGAATTAAAGATCAAATCAACAATTTTGATAAACTCCTTGATGTCTTGACGGCTTTCTTTAATGCGCAAACTTCAACTTAATTCACTATAGATTTATAAGCTAGTGCTAGCCGTCATAAGAGCTCTTTTATCTATAACGTGGTCAACAATACCAAAAGTTTTGGCTTCATTTGGGCTCATAAAATTATCTCGCTCCATGCTACGTTCAATAACGCCAATTTTTTGACCGGTATACTGATGATATAGATCGTTTAATAAAGCTTTGATTTTCAACGTCTCTTTAGCGTGAATTTCAATGTCAGTAGCTTGGCCTCTAAATCCTCCAGATGGTTGATGTATCATGACTCTGCTATTAGTTAAAGCGTAGCGCATTCCTTTTTCCCCAGCTGCTAATAAAAGTGAGCCCATCGAGCACGCTTGTCCAAGACATACAGTAGAAACTTTAGGCTTAATATAGCGCATAGTATCGTGAATAGCTAGTCCAGCGGTAACAACTCCCCCAGGGGAGTTAATATACATATGGATATCTTTATCAGGGCTTTCAGACTCTAAGAAAAGCAATTGGGCTACAATTACATTTGCCATGTAATCTTCCACTTGGCCGCAAACAAAAATAATACGCTCTTTTAATAGTCTGGAATATATATCGTAAGAGCGTTCGCCTCTGCCAGTTTGTTCAACAACTATGGGTATGAAAGACATAATATTTTAGCTTAAATTTAATATTAGTACATATTTTTTTCAGTTTCATCTTCAATCAACTGAGTTATCTCATTTAATGTATATGTTTTTTCAACTAATTCAATACAGTTATTAATAATATCATGCACAACGCGATGCTCTAAAGCCTCACCGCCAAAGTCACTCTTAATTCTTCCAGGATTACTAAAATACCAATCCACCATTTGCTGTTGCATGGAGTCGGACAAAGATGAAACGTGCCTCATAAAGACCCTATTTAAGTCTTCTTGTGTAACGTCAATGTTATTTTGCTGTGCATATTTATTAAGCAACAAACCAACCCTAATACGCCTCTTAGCAAATTTAATAGCATAGACTTTTAACTCTTCTTGAGTTTTATCTTTTAAGGACTCATCTTCTGCTTGAAATTTTATCATTTGCTTTAAAATGCCATCGACTTCTTTTTCTTGTATGCTTTTAGGCACAGGAAAAGATAGTACTCCTTCAAGTTTATCAAACAATCTCATCGACAAGAGAATATCAATTTGCCCTTTATATCTTGCTTCTATGTCTTTACTAATAGCGCTTTTAAATGCTTCTAAAGATTCATAGCCAAAATTAGTTGCAAAAGCATCATCTAAAGTTGGTTCTACGGCTTTATGCACCGAATGAATTTTAACTTGATAGGAAACTTTTTTGCCAGCTATATTAGAATTTTCAAAACTAGATGGATACTCTATTGTAAATTCTAGTTCATCTTGTGCCTTTTTGCCAGTCAATTCCTTATTGAATTTGTCCGATAAGAATAAATCTTTATCTAATCTAAACATTACCTGATTGAGTGGTTTAGCTGGAAAGGTTATGCCACCTTCTATTTGGCCTTTAAGGTCTATTGTTATAGCTGAATCTTTTTTACTTTTGCTATCTACTATTTCATAAGTAACATTTCGCTCGACAATAGATTTTAGCTCTTTTTCTATTTCTTCTTGAGGAATATCAGCTAATAAAGGTTTTTCAATGCTAATTCCTTTTAAATCCGGAATGGAAAATTCAGGAAAAACCTCAAACAATAATGTAAAACTGATACTTTCGTTCTCTTTGCGATTAAAATCTTCTATTTTGGGCTCAGTAACTAAGTTCAGATCTTGTATTATATCTTTTACTTTTTGATTGATTAGATCTTGCTCAACATCTTGGCGCACAGATGGGCCAAACTTTTGCCTAATTAAAACCTCTGGAGCTTTACCTGGTCTGTAACCAGGAATCCTAGCTGCCATTTGAGCTTCTAAAATTTTACTATTAAACTCATTTAGTATTTCAGTTTCAGAAATAGAAATCATTACTTTATGATCTAAATTATTTTCTTTTTCGATTGGCTGCTGATTAATGCTCATAAATTTTTACAAATAATGATGTATTTAAAATTTGGTGCGGATGGGGGGACTTGAACCCCCATACCTTGCGGCGTCAGATTCTAAGTCTGGTGCGTCTGCCATTCCGCCACATCCGCTGATTTTTTACCGCGCACTAAAGCATTGTAGCAAAAAATTACGATATATTCTAGCTAATTTTTGCAAATCTTCGATCAATAAATACTCATCTATTTTATGAGCCATATTATTTGCCAAACCAAATTCTAAAACTGGGCAAAGTTTTACGATAAATCTACCATCTGATGCGCCTCCTGAAGTGAGAAATTTGGGCATCTGGCCTATCTCTTTTGTCACTATTTGAGCAAAATCTTGAATATAGGAAATATTTTTATCGCACACAAAAGGCAAGACATTGTCGTAAAGCTTGGTAAGTGTAAAATTATTATGATATTTTTGAATAATATTTTCACAAATTTGTTGTAACTTATCGCTGCTCTGAAGATTATTATACCTGATATTCAATGAAATTGTGGCTTTACCTGGTATCACATTGCTGGCAATATAGGGGATATCTAAAGAGATAATTTTTAATTTCGATGCCACAAAGACTTCATCGCCATCATCTAATGATAGGTTAATTAAATCGTTTAAAATTTTTATTGTAACCGATGGGGTATCGAGATAGTCTTCGTAAGCAGCATGCCCCTGAGTGCCAAAAATCTCTAATTGGAAAGTCACGCTGCCTCTTCTGCCAATTTGCAGAACATCGCCAAAACTTTCATGGTAAGTTGGTTCGCCAATGATGCAAAAATCTAATTTTTCTCCTTTTTCTTCGAGCCATTTTACCATAGGATCAAGGCCATAAATTGCATCTCCTTCTTCATCTGAAGTAAGTAAAAAGCTGATAGATCCAGGCTTGTTATCTTGCTTGAGGGCAAAAATTACCTCCTGCACACAAGAAAGCATCGCGGCGATGGCTCCTTTCATGTCTACGGTGCCTCGTCCATATAATTTTCCATCTGCTATTTTTGCTTCAAATGGTGCGTGCTGCCAGTTTTCCACCGGTCCAGTCGGCACAACGTCGATATGCCCTGCAAAGCAAATGTTTTTACCACCGTTTCGATATACTGCATATAAGTTTGTAACTTCTTTTGCTCCGCTGCCAAATTTTACTACATGCGCTTCAAAGCCAAGGTTTTCTAAAAATTGCGCTATATACTCTATACATCCCAAGCTAAGTGGTGTTACAGAAGAGAAATTGACTAATTTTTTTGTCAACTCTATGCAATCCATGCTAATATCGTCTTTGAAATCATTCATAATTTTATACTCTTAAAAGTTCATTAATTGCAGTTTTTGCTCTAGTTGAGCTATCTACTGTTTTTACTATCACGCAGCAAGAAAGTAGTGCTCCATCAGTGCTTGGTAATACGCCAGGTACTACAACGGAAAACTTTGGCACAACGCCGTAAGTTATTTCTTTAGTTTGGCGGTTGTATATTTTTACCGAGCTGCTTAATATTACCCCGGAAGCAACAACCGCTCCTTCTTCAACCAACACTCCTTCGCTAATTTGCGCTCCTGCGCCAATAAAACAATCATCTTCAATGATCACTGGTTTGTGGGAAATGGGCTCCAGCACTCCGCCAATTGTTACTCCGCTAGCGATATGACAGCGCTTGCCAATTTGCGCACACGAGCCAATTGTGGTCATGCTATCGATCATTGTGGTATCGTCGATATATGCCCCTATATTGATAAAAGATGGCATAACTATAACATTCCTACCCAAAAATACTCCATTGCGAATATAAGTATTAGGCACAATTCTAAGATTTTCAAAATCTTGGACCGAAGAGTTGTGGTCAAATCTAGATGGGATTTTATCGTAACATTTTAATGCTCCCAAATTGAACTCTTTGTTTTGTGAGAATTTAAAATACAGCAAAATTGCCTTTTTAATATACTCATTTACATGCCATGTGTTATCTTGTTTAAAGCATGCGCGCTGTTGTCCTTTATTTAATGCGTTTAGCACTTCTAGCAAAAATTGCTGTGACTTGCTAAGCTCTACAGGATCATTTAAGTAATCTTGCGAATTATCCCAAATATCTTGGATGATGTTTTTATAATTTTGCAAATTTTTCAGAACCTTTTTAAACTATGATATTATAAAATCTTAGATAAATCACCTGATTTTATGTATATAACTTGCAAGAATTGTAAAACAAATTTTTTAATTGACCCTTCAGTGATAGGCCCGCTAGGGCGAAGGGTAAAATGCTCCAAATGTAGCGCAATATGGCTTCAAGAGTATAAGGCTATTTATAGCACTCAAGAAAATCCTGAGCTTACAATTCCAGAGCAACCGATTATGCGCCCGGGGCATAGTGCAAATAATTTTTTGCCAGTCGTTATTGAAAACAACACCATCATTACCGCCAAAAAACTATACTTTACACTCTGTTGCGTCATTTTATACTTAGGATTTTTGCTTCACGTGCATCAATTAACGCAAGAAAATTTGCACTCTAAAAATTCATTAAGACTGAGCATAGTCCAGCAAGATCAACAAGATGGTGCTTTAATGGTGCGCACGAAAATCACCAACCTAACTAACAAAGCGCTATTTTTACCGCCAATTACTTTGTGCTTGCAAGGGCATAAGGGGCAAAATCTGCAGATCGATAATTTTCAGCCACAAGTGGTATTAGAGCCGCATACCTGCATTTATGTTATCTCAAAATTTGAAAATATGCCCAAAGAAGTGCGAAATTTTGCTATAACCTTAGGAAAAAACCTCTAAGAGCTACCTGAAAATGAAAAAACAAATAATATATGCAGATTTCTACACCAGGGCATTTTCAACAACCATAGATTTAATGATATTGGCTTTAATCAACTCGGTGATAGATCCCTTTATTAGAGCGAAAAGTTGTATTTTTAGTTTAAGTGATATAATCGCAACACACGGTCTAAAAGCCGACAATATCAAGGCTTTGGGGGAATTTTTTTCTTCCTATCAGCCACAAAACGATAAAGAATTTTATGCCATTATGTTTTGTCATATTTTTACTCCCTTAGTGGAGTTAATGGTGCTGAGTGCATATATGCTATTTTTCTGCTCCCGTTGGGGAAAAACACCTGCTAAATTTATTATGCGTCTGCAGGTAGTAGATGAAAATACTTTTGGGTGCCCAAGTATTTGGCAGGTGTGCAAAAGACTGCTCGCAAGCGCTTTTTACCCCATTGGTGTGTGGTTTGCTGTTTTTTCTAAGCGCAAACAAACCTTGCACGATCTTATTTCTGGCACCGTGGTGGTGAAATCTTAGTTTTTGACTCCAAAATATTGCAAAATTATTAATAAAATAATTTTTCAAATATATTTGAATATAGTATTGCAATAATATACTATCTTATATATACTGAAATAGTTCATAATTTAATTCACTAAATAACGACTATGACAAATAATACAGAGTGGTTTAGGAAAAAAGCTATATTTGCTGATTATAATGGCGCACAACGTGACCAAATATATCAAGAGAAGACCGTATCGCCAAATGGTAAAATTTTTAAGCAACAATACATCTCTCATAGTGAGGGCAATATGGATTATCCACTTGCTGGTATGCAAGTGGATATGTCATCCGATGGTAATCGAGAGATTAAGATACTCAAGAGAGGTGAGCTTGTTGAGTCCAAGGATAAAAAAGATCTTAATGAATCAAAGCAGGATTTGCTAGATATGGGAGTTGAAGATGATCTATTGAAAGATTTATTAAAGAGCGGGGTAGATTATAATCCAAAAGATGCTAAGCCAAAATATAGAGATGATAGCGATTTACCTAAGTCTGCTAAATTTTTTGATTTGGAAGAAGATAACTATAGTATTTCATCTAATGATTCAGGGGAAAATGAATCAAATTTTGATTATGATTATTTAGAATCATTTGATGAAGAGATGGACAATTTAGAGTCTGCAGCATTAATGTTTCAACAAGCTGAAGATAAAGCAGAGAGAGAGTCTCAACTAAAGCAAAAAGCAAAAGAAGAAATGCTTGCAAAGTTTAAACAAAATTTACTAGCTAAGGTGCAGGAGCAGAAAGCAAAAATTGAAAAAGAGGAAGCAAATGCTAAGGCGCACAAGCAGAAAATTAATGAAAAAGCAGATGCAATGAAAAAAAATCTTGGAAAACATTTAAAGCAACAAGTGGAAGAAAAAATTAAGCTGAATGTGCAAGAAAAAATCAAATTAGAAGAAACTATAAGAAAGGAGGTCTTGTCAGAAATATCTCGCTTATTACATCAGTATAATTTTTCATCAGATGATATGAAAGAACTATTGGAAAAAGGCTTCGCTCAAGATTCTTATAATTATGATATAGCACTTGAGGGTGATGTCAATCCTGATCACGAAATTTTTGTGAAATCCTAATAATTGAAATTTAATCTGACAAGTGGTCTAGGCATTGTGTCTTATTGTAAAATTATTAATTTTTTTCATTAAGTATGGTTTTGGAGCTATTATACTCTTTTGCTTGCTATAACTCGTAGCAGTAAGTCGTCACTAAATGTGACTTACGTTATCTGA
>CANGHM010000027.1 GCA_947453775.1 Rickettsiales bacterium
GCATCAAATCGAAGGCATCCTGGCTGGAGCCATCATTATTATGAGGCAATTTCTTTATTGCCTCCATAAACTCTGAGGAAGATGTATTGGGATTTTGAGATTTAATGAGCACGATACCTTCAGGCATAACAAAATTTAAGCTTTTTTCTGCAGCAAATACAGGGCTCTGCATAAGATTAATAAAAATCGGCAAGGCTACAGTAGCTCCAGTTGCGCTTTTGCCCATTGTTTTTGGTTGATCAAAGCCAATATATGTTCCTATAACTATTTGTGGAGTAAAGCCAATAAACCAGGTATCTTTGCTGTCGTTACTTGTACCAGTTTTACCCCCAATAACTTTACCCAATTTTTTGGCAGATTGAGCCGTTCCGCGCTCCACCACACCTTGTAGCATAGAGGTAATTTGATAGCAACTGGCGCTATCAGAAAGAGGCTCTTGGTCTTTATCGTCTAAGATAATTGGACCAGCATCATTTGAAGTAAAGCCTCGCAGATCTCTTTTATATATAATCTTACCATTGCGATCTTTGATCATTTCAATAAAATGAGGACCGATTTTTTGACATCCATTAGCAATACTACCATAAGCACAGGTAATTTTATCTAGCGTAGTTTCTAAAGCGCCAAGAGCCATAGAATAAAACTTTTGGGGATTATTGTTAATGCCATAGCGCTTAATAATTTCAGCCACACTGCCCAGGCCCACCATTTTAGCAAGCTGCACAGTAATGGTATTGCGCGAAAGCTCCAAACCAGAACGCATAGTAATTGGACCCAAATAGTCGCCTTTAAAATTTTTAGGTTTATACAGCGGCATGCCTGGTCCTTGATAAATTTCAATCGGCTTGTCTTCTAAAATCGTATTTGGCTCGATACCCCTCTCTAACGCCGATAAATAAATAAATGGTTTAATAAGTGAGCCAGGCTGACGCTCAGCTTGAGTGGCTCTGTCAAATTTACTGCCCTGATAATTATATCCCCCAACCATAGCCAGCACTTTGCCAGTTTTTACGTCCAATACTATTGTTGCTCCATCAATTTTAGGAATTTGCCTTAGTCCATAGCCTTGGGCCAGCTTTTTCACCGCCACAACATCACCTACGCGAAGCACATCTTTGGGGGTTTTTACAACAGTTTTAGCCCACCGCATCTCACTTAAGTTAATAAAATCCTTTGTTTTATTGAGCAAGCCTATTTGCACTTTATCTTGCAACAAAGCTAGCACAACCGCTACCTCATATTCAAGCAATCTAGGCTCATTTTTATAGTTTAGCAATTCAGCTTGCCAATTATCTAAAGATTTAAGTTGGGCAATCGGCCCTTTAAAACCATATTTTTCATCATATTTTCTAATACCTTCAACCAAAGCTTTCTCTGAAGCTATTTGATATTCGCTGTTAAGAGGGGTGATAATGGTTAAACCAGCATTATAAAACTCCTCTTCCCCAAGCATTTTAATGACCTGTTGACGGACATTTTCAGCATAATAACCAGCTGAAAATCTCTCCTGATCTACTTTTTTAGCTATCACAATTGGTAAAGCTGTAGCTTCTTGAGCAGACTGAGAGCTAATGTATCCGTCTTCTAGCATTCTGTTAATAACATAGTCACGTCTTGCCTTAGCCTTAGGATAATTATTGCTAGAGTTTAAAATAGAGGGGAATTTTAATAATCCAGCTATTAGAACCGATTCCGATAAAGAAAGCTCCTCTAAAGATTTATTAAAATATTTTTTAGCAGCCGTGGCAACTCCATAAGATCCAAACCCTAAAAATACCTGATTTAAATATAGCTCTAAGATTTTTTCTTTACTATAAACCTTAGAAATTTTAAACGCCAAAATAGCTTCTTTAATTTTGCGCGAAAGCGAGCGCTCTGAGCTAAGTAAGAAAATTTTTACCACTTGTTGGGTAATAGTTGAGCCACCTTCCACTCTTTTATTGCGCAATAAATTATAACCTGTTCTGATAGAAGCTCGCACAAGACTCAACATATCTAAACCAGGGTGATGATAAAAGTTTTTGTCTTCAGCAGAAATAAAGGCTTGAATTAAAGATGCTGGTATGTTTTCAATTGGCACGAACACTCGGTTTTCCCTGGCGTACTCTTCTATTAACCTACCATCGCTTGAATATATCCTGGTAACAGAAGGGGGATAATAGCTGGCTAATTGTGAATAGCTTGGCAAATTGAAACTATAATACTGAAACAATAAATACGCTCCACCACCCCCTAAGACACTTAGCATCAAGACTAGTTTAATTGTCCGCCAAAGAAAACCTAGCATATCGTAATTAAATGATTGTGCCTGTTAGGCTATTTAAAAATGCATCTGAAACTCTTACTTTAGCTATTTTAGCGTACAAATCGCTCCCTACGTTAGAAACGTGCACCGACTGCATATATGGAGTTTTCCCGATAATTTGCCCATCAAATTTGCCATCTTTTTCAAACAACACATCCACCTCTTTGCCTATAAAAGTGCGGTTAAATTGCATTTGTTGTTGCTGTAGTTTATTCTGCAAAGCTATGAGACGCTGGGTTTTAATATGCTCTGGAATTTGCTCTCTTTCTGCAGCTGGCGTGCCAGGCCTTGGGCTATATTTAAACGAATAGCTTTGGGCATAACCAATTTGGTCAACCAAATCCATGGTGTCTTGAAAATCTTCGTCGCTCTCACCAGGAAAGCCGACAATAATATCTGATGAAAAAGCAATATCAGGACGCACTGCCCTTAGTTGCTCAATAATTTCAACATAGCGCTCTTTGGTATATTTACGGTTCATTAGTTGCAGCACCTTGTTAGAGCCAGATTGTACCGGCAAATGCAAAAGCGGCATTAATTTTTCTTCGCTAGCATGAAGATTAATCAAATCATCGTTCATATCTCTAGGGTGCGAGGTAGTATAGCGAATTCTTTCCACCTGTTTAATTTGAGCTATATGCCTAATTAAAGCAGCAATATCGAGCTCTTGCCCCTCTGGCCCTTTGCCATGATAGGCGTTCACATTTTGCCCTAATAATACTATTTCTCTTGCGCCAGTGTTGACTTTTTGCATCACTTCACGATAAATTTGCTCTAAAGGCCTAGAAAACTCAGCCCCTCGGGTGTATGGCACTACACAAAAGGTACAAAATTTATCGCAACCTTCTTGGATCGAAACAAAGCTTGAAGGACCCGTTGCCTTTGACTCTTCAGGCAATACGTCGAACTTTTGCTCGTAAGTAAAATCTAGCTCTATAACGTGCTTTTTACCTTTATCAATTTTTTCAATTAGTTTAGGTAAGTCGTGGTACGATTGTGGCCCAACAACGATATCTACATAAGGCGCACGCTTAAAAATCTGATCTCCTTCGGCCTGACTTACGCAACCAGCTACCGCTACCATAAACTTTTTCTTTTGATTGTCGCGAAATTTTTTAATGCGCCCCAATTCAGAATAGACCTTTTCAGTGGCTTTCTCGCGAATCGCACAAGTGTTTAAAATAACCAAATCGGCCTGATCCATATTGCTCGTTTCTTCGTAACCAAGGGGCCTTATTACGTCTTGCATGCGTGCAGAATCGTAGGCATTCATTTGGCAACCATATGTCTTGATAAATACTTTTTTACTCATTGCTAATATTATATGCTCTATACTTAACCACATTATAAGCAATTAATGCCCTAAGTGCAAAGTTTTTTCAATATAAGCCTGAAGGCTGATTAATTATCTTAAGGTAGCTTAAAATCAAATCGCTTTTCGAACTCGTGATATAATCTAAAAATTAAAAATTTATATTTACTTTAAACCTTAAGTGGAATATAGTTGATGTGATAATTTAATTTGTAGGTAATATTTATGTACGGCACACTGCATATTTTAAGAACATTAGAGCGATTGTTAGCCTCAGATCAATCAGCATTTAAACATTGGTGCGAAACATTTGAGCCAGCATTATATGAATCAACAATTGCAAGCTGAGCTCTTTGGAAACTTAGAATAATACATCATGATCAACGTGATGGATAATTTTGCTACTAAAAAGAATTAAGCAAATCTGAGTTGACTTACTCTACCTTTTATGCTAATAATGAATGTGTACTTTGAGAAATGCCAACTCAAACACTCGTACATTATCGCGGGGTAGAGCAGCCCGGTAGCTCGTCAGGCTCATAACCTGAAGGTCGTAGGTTCAAATCCTGCCCCCGCAACCAAACACCCACTAGTTCCACACTCACACATTAACACCAAAACGATGCTGATCATTCGCACACAATCCCTTTATCCCATCTTAAAATAAACTAAATGCTTTGGTTTTAGCATTAATTTACTAAGCGCACTAATTTAATGTTATCAGCTAGAAAAATACTCGTTTTAGTGCTGAATAATAGAAAAATTTTGTTATATACTAATTTAGATGCATTAGTAATTTTACTATTGTGCTATATAATTTATTTTTAGATAAATTACATTAACTATTAATCATTATTCAAAGTATATTTATTATGAAAAACAATGAGAAAAATTCAATTACAGAGCGCTTAGAAGAATATAATAATCTTATTAGTAAAGAATGGATCAATGGAATACGTAAAGGAGAAACGTTTTATGACAGACATATTACACATAATAAAATAGAAAGCACAAGCATATATACTCACACCGATTTAGAGGCAATTAGAATTAGAACTGATAAATTTCCTGCCGCACTATCAAAGATATGGCAATTGATTGAAGTTTGTCCAAGACTAAAAATGATAGATTTAAAAGGTTTTAAAAAAGAAAAAGTACTTTTGGAAAAAAACATAGTCGATAAACTTGATCAATTAGATATAATAAACCTATCTGGACTTAAATTGAACTATGATAATAGCAAATTAAAGGCAACTCTAATATCTTTGGATCAGCTTTTCCTTGCATGGGGCTTAATACACGGCAACTGTGAAGGTCTTGTTACCGATGGCGCTGAATTGACTAATTTTCAAGCATTTTTAAAACAATCCGATTCTCTTGAGATTAGCCAGATACTAGCAAAAGCAAAGCAAGATGATGGATGGAAAGGCTTATTGGAATCCACATTAAAGCTCATGTATCCAGAAAAAAATTACGAAGAAGCAGAACAAGCGTTAATGAAACTTGAGGAAGAAAAAAATTATAAAGAAGCAGAGGAGCAATTTAAGCGTGGAGAAGAAAGGGAAAAACAACAATCGCACCACCAAAGCAAGAATGATATAGATATTTTTCCACAAGAGGAATCCTCTCAAATAGAAGAAATAAAACAGCAATCAAACAAAGAAGAAGAGGAAGAAAAACAGGAGTGGCAACCTCAAGATGACCCACGATAAGAGGAAATAGAACAATACAATAATTTGGATTATCAACATCAGCAAAGTCATCATGAAGATAAAGACACATTCGGAAAAATGCCCGCTTATGAGCGTGAGATTTTTTAGCAAATTCAGCTAAGGTTGATGACTTTGCCAGCAAGCCCCCTTACCACTAGCAGACCAGAAGGTGCAGCCCGGCAAGTCAGCTTCAAATGAACTGAAGCATACCGCTAGAATCAAAACAATCTAGCAAATAACAACGATTTTACAATCGCAGCTTGCGCAAGCAAGCAAGAAATGTTATATTTAATCTGTCAAAGCGGCGGGATAGCTCAGTGGTAGAGCAGCGGGATCATAATCCGTTGGTCGGGGGTTCAAATCCCTCTCTCGCTACCATCTTTATTCTTTTGCAAAAAATCATTAATAATGTTTATATCGTTTTGACTCAAGCATTCGCCCTGCTCAGCATCTTGCATCTTCTGTAGTTTTAGCACAATTTGCAGCAACTTAGCGACTAGTTCAGTAAAATTTTTTTTATCCTTTAAGCTAATAACATTAGTGGTAATATCGTTTTCTAATTGGCTGAGTAATTTAAAAATTAAATAGCTTATTTTGCTGATTAAATCTTGCATTTAACTTTTCTGATCAACTATCTTATCGCCTTGAGATATAGGAGCCAGCCCCACCAAAGATCTTTTTTCATTGATCGACATAAAATTAACATTATTTAAAGTCATCCACAGCTTTTCTCGCCTATCAGTAAGAGCAAGTATGCCGTCTTTATCAAAATCAATACGCAGCTCTTGAGCGCACAAATAAGAAAACCATCCGCTTAGCGAGTCTGCCAATTTATCTAACAATGGAATAAGGGTTTCTTCCCAAAGAGCCAGTCTTGCCTCTTGCATGTTGCTGTAAGTATTATCGCCATTAATACCAAGTAGCTGAGGAGGCAAACCAAAGGCCAAAGCTATCTCGCGTGCAGCAGAATTTTTTGATTCAATAAAATCCATATCTCTAGGGCTAATGCTCATTTCCTTCCAATCTAGCCCACCTTCTAAGAGCAATGGCCGACCTGCATTATTACTACCATAATACTTGTCCTGCAGATCTTGCTGCAGACGCATAAACTGCTCCTGAGTAAGATAATTACCATTGCCAACCACAAAAGCCCCACTAGGTCTTGCACCATTTTTCAGCAAGGTATGATTCCACTCTGTTGCCCTATTGTGCAAATCTATCAACCTACCAGCCGCCTCAAGACAAGACACACCATAAGGAAAACCACCAGGGTTATAGCTTTTAATATGCAGCACATTACTTTGCAAAGTTAGAGGATCTATAGGGTATAATTTAGGCTCGCTAGATGCACTGTATTTATACCCAGTAATGCGCGAATTATGCATCACCACCTCCACCGCTGAGGGGTTAAGCGAATATAGCTCTTGAGGAAGAGATTTGGCACCAGATTTGACCGCCAAAATATAGGCGTTACCAAAAAGCAATTTGTTTGCGATTAGCTCAGAAAAAAACTCCGCTCCAGCTTTATTCGGGCTTGGATGCCTTAATAGCTGATTGGCGATATGATGCTGTGATTTAGCAAAACCTGCTTGCTTTTTTTCTAGCACAACCCAAGGCACATGAGCTGCTGATTGAGAAATAATATTTACGCAACGATTCACAATCACATTGTTTTTATAGCTTTCTGCGCCAGATTTTTTATACCCCAACTCTTCAAAATGAAAATTATTGTAAGTATGGTATTTTTTAAAATGGAAAAAATTTTTAAGA
>CANGHM010000028.1 GCA_947453775.1 Rickettsiales bacterium
ATCCGTTAGTGTATATGAGTCAATAGCTGAAGTGCCCTTAATTTTAGCGATTTTTGGTTTTAGAAGCTCGGGTAAATCGGTATTGATAGCAATGATTTGTGCAGTGATTGTGCTCTTAATACTAGAGTTCAAATTTATCGATCTAGATGTTGAGGGCTATATAATAGCAATGCTTGTCAATGCATTAGCACTTTTTTCTGCTCATTATTTATTGAAGCAACCTGGCGGGTGGGTTGGTATTAAGGATCGCAAAACTTTTGAAAGCTATCAGCTGGAAAAAATGAAAAATCGTTCCGCAATACTTAATTCTATATTAAACTTTAGTTTTATAGAGTTTTGTAAGAAAAATTTAACTAAGCGTGAAGAGTTTTTTTCTTATGCTGGCTTTGTATCCTTGACGATAATTTTGATTAACATGTTCACTATTCCCAATGATAGTTTTCTTAAAACAAACAATATGTTTTTGATATATCAAATAGCTTTAGTGTGCTCAAATTATTTTCTACTTTATCCCATATTGCCTTCTATATTAAAGGGAAAAACTTTAACATCTATAGTATGGTTAGTAGGATTGTCGTATTGTTTGATCTGCATACCGACTCTTTTTTTAATAGCTAGCGGTCTTGCGATGATCCAATCGATGTTGTTTGTAATTGCTATAATTTTATTATTAGCGATTTTTGATTGGAAGGTGGCTTTTTCTATTATATTAGTTGGGTTTTATGGCACTTTATTGTTTATCAAAATCTTTTTGAGCGATGGTTTAAGCAATTTGGGATATGAAATACAAGTTATCACACCTTTATCAATTTTTGGTATTATTTTGTTTGGGGTGATTTTAGTTATGTTTTTAAAGCCCGCGCAGCATAACCATCAAAAAACCGATAAGCTTTTTTCTGCAGCCGGGCAAAAGATTAATAATTTATCTGATGAGGTCAGAAATCTTTCTTCAATTAAAGAAGAGTTTTTAACTTATGTGACAGGTGCAATCCGTGTTCCTATGAATAAGATTAGTGTTGGTGCGCTAGAGCTATACAAAAACTGGGATAAGTATAGTGATCAGGAAAAACGAGATCTAGCTGCTATGGTTTATGAAGGTTACAAAGGGGCTAACGATCATATAGAAAAATTTTTGGATTTTTCTGAGCTAAATGCTAATAAACTTGATCTTACCATTTCTGAGATAAATTTTGCACAATTTGCTGAAGAGGTAATAGATGAGTTTAAGGAATTGCAATTAGAAAATCCTGATTTGAAATTCGCACTGAATGTATCTTTAGAAAATCCATTGGTCTATTGCGATAGGCCCAAAATTAAAAACGTAATCATTAGCTTGTTGAAAAATTCTGCTAGGTCAATGCGCGATGGGGTGGTTGATGTTAAGATCAAAGATATTATTCATGGTGATAGCAAAGCGGTGAAATTTTCAGTTATTGATTATGGCTCTGGTATTGATGCAAAAAGGCTAAGTATGTTGTTTGGGCCATCTATTAATCAGGAAAAAATAAAAGAAGGCTGCGATAATGAGTGGTTTGATATGGCTATATCTGAAAAAATCATCGCAGCTCATCGTGGAATGATTTGGGCTGAAAATAATTCTTCTCAGCAAGGTGCAACGTTTTATTTCATTATTCCAGTAGGTGGAGATGGTAAAAATTTATCCTAATTTTTTACTATATTTATAGTATAATTTTACGTGAGCTGTGTAAAAACTAAAGATTTGTTAAACCTAAAAGGTTGATATTTACTAGTCTGGATCAGTCTTTACCTATAATTTTAAGATACTATTATTTGCCATGTTAGATTTAACCAAGCTCAACGAAGAGCAACAAGTGGCAATACGCAACACACATGGTCCTTTGTTGGTATTGGCCGGTGCAGGAACTGGTAAAACTACCGTAATTACTTATAAAATTGCATATTTGCTAGAGCAAGGTATTTGTTTGCCTGATGAAATTTTAGCTGTAACTTTTACCAATAAAGCGGCTAATCAGATGCAGCAAAGGGTTGAGAAGTTATGTGGCTATAAACTGCCATATATAGGTACATTTCACTCGATTGCATTAAAAATGTTGCGTTCTTATGCAAATATTTTGGGCATGAATAGCGATTTAAATGTTGCTAGTTACCAGGAGCAATTAAAGCTGATGAAAAACATTTATCTAGATTATAAAATAGATGAGCAGATACTGGAGCATAAAGTTGCCCATCAAATTATTACTACTTGGAAAGATCTTAATTTAATGCCCGATCAAGTTTCAAGCAGAGCGTCGTCTGTGAAAGATAAACTGGCGCTTGAAATATATTTGCATTATCAAAAATACCTGAGTAATTCAGGATTAGTTGATTTTAGTGATATTTTGCTATATACCAATCATATTTTTCAGAATTATGCTGAAATTAGGCAAATTTATCAAAATAAATTCAAATATATCCTAATTGATGAATATCAAGACACTAATAAAGCTCAACAAGATTGGATTGATTTGATTGTATGTGAACCATGTAATATTTGCTGCGTGGGTGACGATGATCAAAGTATATATAGCTGGCGAGGGGCACAGATAGCCAATATTTTAAATTTTGAAAAGCGCTTTAATAATACTGTTGTTATTACGCTATCTAAAAATTATCGCTCTACTCAAAATATTTTGGATGTTGCACAAAGCCTGATATCTCACAACAATAATCGCTACGATAAAAAGCTGATAAGTGGTAATGCCCATAGTGCTGAGGCAGTTGTGCCTATTAGGCTTATTTTGGCGCAAAACACTGAATCTGAAGCTGAATTTATTGCTCAAGAATTGTTAAAATTAACCGCAATGCAAACATCGGCAGTGCTTGTGCGTACAAATTTTCAAACCAGAGTGCTAGAAGATATTTTTACCAGGCGCGCAGTGCCTTACACAATAGTTGGATCCTTAAGGTTTTACGATCTAAAAGAGATAAAAGATGCCTTAGCATACATTCGTGTTAGTATTAATTGCGACGATGATTTAGCTTTGGAGAGAATTATCAATACCCCAAAACGCAGCATTGGTCCAGCTACTTTAGTGCATATTAGGCAAAATGCCATCGCAAATAAACTTACCATGTTTGCTAGCATTAAAGATTTGCTTAATAAAAATAATCTTACTAAAAAAGTCACTGCTGAAATGCTAAAATTAGTAGCTTTATTGGCGGATTGGAAAATATACTTTCAAAATATGTCCCCTAGTTTAGCTGCTGAAAAAGTTTTAGCTGAATCGGGCTATATGCAAATGCTTGAGCAAAATACTTTTGAATATCAAAAAATAGATAACATTAAAGAGTTATTGGTTGCTTTATCGGAATATAGCACGGTGAAAGAATTTATAGATTACATAGCTTTGGCGGATAATCCAAGGGAAGAGTCGGGCAATGGGCGTCTTGATGAATTAGTGAGCGTAGTGAAAATTATGACAATCCACGCCGCTAAAGGGCTTGAGTTTGATGCTGTATTTTTGCCTAATTGGTCTGAGGGCGTGTTGCCAAGTAGTAGATCTTTGGCAAGTCCAAATTCTATCGCGTTAGAAGAGGAGCGCCGTATTGCTTATGTAGCAATTACCAGGGCCAAAAGCATGCTCTATATTTTAAATAGCTTATATGCCAAAAGCTTTGGTAATGATTGTTATTATATCAATCAAGAGCCTTCACGTTTTGTGCAAGAAATTGATGCTCATTTGTTGATGAAGGAAAATTATCCAAAATTCACTCCTGCTAAGGTAGCCTTTTTACCTGGTAATGCGATATTACATAAAATATTTGGTAAAGGTTTAATCATTAAAGTTCTTAACTCAGAGACTTTTGAGGTGGGATTTCAAGAAGGAGGTACAAAAGTGATTCATAAAGACTTTCTTGAATTAAGTATTTGAGTATCTAACTTCACAAAGGATAATAATATTTACCAGAAGCACCTTTGGCCTACTGTAAAATAGGCTAAAGGTAGTGAATTTATGATTTATTTAGTTTTTTGTGCAAAATCCATAGCATGAAAAGAGATGGTATGGAGATCACAGTGGTGAAAATAAAATAATTATTCCAGCCCATTTGACCTACTAAATAGCCAGCTTGCGAGGTAAATGTACTATTCATTAAAGTAGCAAGGCTACTTAGCAAGGCAAAATGCGTTGCAGCAAAGCGTACATTACATAAATTAGCAATATATCCGCCCAGTGCCGCTCCGCCCATTCCTGAGGTGAAATTCTCAGAGATATTGGTGATTAAAAATACCGTAATGTCGTGACCTGCATGATTTAGCCAAATGTAGCCTAAATTCGTTACTGACTGAGCTATTTCGCACACAATTAATCCCCATACGCCATGGGATCTGCTCATAATAAAAGCCCCCGCGTAGCATCCTATATACGTAGCAACAAGACTGCAAGTTTTTACCACAAAAGCTATTTCCTTAAGGCTAAAGCCTAAATGGGTGTAAAACTTCATTCCTACAACTGCTAACATAGCATCGCCGACTTTATAAAAAACAATCGTAAGCATAATTAACCAGCTATATGGTCTTTTAAGCAAATCTTTAAATGATTCTATAGTGGTTGAAACAAAATTTGTTTGTATGTTTTTGCTATCTGGAGTTTGCATAACGCAAGAAGCAAAGGCTCCGATAGCAAAAAACAACGATAGCATCTTAAAGGTATATTCCCAGCCATGATCTTGAGCTACTACTAAAGCTAAAGCTCCAGTTAATAACACTCCTATTCTATATGCAAAACTAGCATGAGCAACACCAATTGCTTGCTCGTCTTGATCTAATATTTCAATTCTTAGAGCATCGTAGCTAATATCGTATGAAGCTGCTAAAAACCCTAGACCAAGACTCAGGCTCCATAAAAAAGAAAAGTTTTCATCAGTTGGGGTAAGCGTGCTCATATAATATAAAATTCCAGCAATACCCAGAGAGCTTAAAAACATCCAGCTTCTTCTTTTGCCTAGCAACCTACCTAATAATGGCGGGGTGAAATACTCTAGCATTGGAGACCATAAAAATTTAAACGAATATGGCATTCTTGCTAGGGCAAGGTGTGTAACAAGCTCGAAATTTAATTCAAACTGGTTCATCCAAGCAATAATGGTGGTGTATAAAATAGCAAATGGCATACCACTGACTATACCTAAGACAAAGACTTTAAAAAATCTTATATCAGTTAAAATTTTTTGAAAATAACTCATGGTTAAGTAGTAATTATATTATATTAATAACGATAAAAGAACCATACGTACACGAAGAATTTTAGTATATTTTTACTACACAAGCAAGATTTTTTTTGATTGAAAACAGAGATTTAAAAACTACTTGCGCGCAAAAAATATAGCATTAGTTTAGAGCGAAACTTTTGTTTAATCTTAGATACATAATGCGACACACTTTATATTGCATAATATTATTCTTCTTGGGGCATTTTGCATGCGCGCAAGACTCACCATCCTACATTCAAGATGGTAAGGGAATTAATCCGTTTACGCCTTATAACCCTCATGGAACAAATGCTGATAACCCTATTCCTGATTTTGTCAATTTAGATTCAAGCAATGCTATAATCCCAATCAATAAGCAATGGACTCCTGCTAATGTTAATGCCAAGGAGGGTAATTTAGTTTCATTAAATTGGGATATTAATGATGTAAAAATATATCCACGCAGATATCGGGTTTTGTATAGAATAGACTATCGATTTGGGCCCCAGCATACTTTGCTTATTAATCAAGTGCTTAATCCTTTTGAAGTAGATCAGGGTCAAGCTCCTAAGTATTTTCCAGATTACGTTGATTATTTATCAAATATTGATTTATCTAAAAGGTTAGGTCCATCACCTCAGCAAGATGAGGCTAAGCAGCGAGTGCAAAGCTTAACAGCATATTTTGCGATGTCTCAAAGGGGTATAAAGGTTTATAGGGGTGATGTGATCAATATTTTATTACTTGGCAATAATAGCAGCTCTCTTGACCCAGAAATATCAATTAAAGGAGAGGGATTTTATGATCTTACCACCGAGAACTCACAGGGACTGCACAATAATCAAATCATTAATCTTGATGTAGATACCTTGTGTAAAAATTTTAATGATACTTATTGCTACTATAATTCTCAAAGTGGCAGATACGAATATGATGTTAATAAACTTAACTCAGTTGATGCAATAAGTGCTATCTATAAAGTCAGATTACCCACAAATAAATGTTTTGATGATAGCTCTAATCTTGATTATTGCATTTATGAACAAGGCGCAGGGATGCAAATTACTCTAAGCGATGGCGCAATTGTGAAAGATCAAGATACTGTTTTTACCCCTATATCGTTTAATTCTGCGCAAGGAAAGACAACTAACTATGTCTATACTAAAATTGCTGCAGGGGAGGGGGTGCTAAAGTTTTCAAGTCCTGCTATATTGCCGCAAAACGCTTTTAATTCTTTTGATCCAGATATATCTTTCACAAATGGCGCTGGTTATGTGAATTTGCCTAATATAACACGCATTATGTCTGGTAATTATTGGATGGAAATAAGTATTGGCAGCAGTAGTCAGTACATCAATAATGCACTTAACAAACTGCAGTTTGAATATTATATTGGTAATCAAAAGCCTGGTCCTAATACTGTTGGCACTGCTTTGCGCGCTGGAGTAAATAAATTTAATGCTCAAAGTAGTGGGCAAATTTGGATGAGAGCTGCGAATACGCAAGATGTATACATAGACCCAAATAGTAACATAGTCGTTAAAAGTGTTGCATATCAAGGCTCTAAATTACTTTCTACTGGTATATATAAATATGTAATTGCCCCTATTATTGGTAAATATCAAAGTATGATGAGGGTAGTTTATGACGGACCTAGCGGTTTG
>CANGHM010000029.1 GCA_947453775.1 Rickettsiales bacterium
CCGAACAACGCTAGCACCCTTCGTATAACCGCGGCTGCTGGCACGAAGTTAGCCGGTGCTTTTTCTGTGGGTACCGTCATTATCTTCCCCACTAAAAGAATTTTACAACCCTAAGGCCTTCATCATTCACGCGGCATCGCTGGGTCAGGCTTGCGCCCATTGCCCAATATTCCCCACTGCTGCCTCCCGTAGGAGTCTGGGCCGTGTCTCAGTCCCAGTGTGGCTGTCCGACCTCTCAGACCAGCTACAGATCATCGGCTTGGTAGGCCATTACCCCACCAACTACCTAATCTGACGCGGGCTCATCCATTAGCGATAAATCTTTCCTCCTCAGAGAATATACGGTATTAGTCTTTGTTTCCAAAGGTTATTCCGTACTAATGGGCAGATTCCCACGTGTTACTCACCCGTTTGCCACTAACAACTTTTGAGCAAGCCCAAAAGTTATTCGTTCGACTTGCATGTGTTAAGCGTGCCGCCAGCGTTCGTTCTGAGCCAGGATCAAACTCTCAAGTTTAATTCTGGTGTTATTGACGGATTTAGTTTCCTAAATCCTTGTTTGCTGTCACTACCTTTGTTGTATCTTTTTTTACTTTTTAAACAGCGCTTATGTAACTAATCTACGCTCATTTGCCCCTCGTGTCAAGCATGATTTGCAAAATTTTTTCACCCCTTGTTTATTAGCGCGGCTAAAAGCTTTGCTGGATAAGGATATTTGGAAGATAAAATTTTTAAACTCTTTTTACATCGACCAAATTATGCAGCGCACATGCCAAAGCCTTAGAGCTTGGCAAAACCTTAATTAGATCAGGAAAATCGTTCTTTAAAAGACTATCTGTTACATATACATTCTGCAAAGAAGATTTTTGCAAAAACTCTGAGGCGCGCGCTGAAAATAGGCCATGAGTAATAAAAGCATTGATAGACTTAGCCTTATTTTGGACTAAAAATTCAACCCCAGCAATCAAGGTCGCACCACTATCAAGCAAATCATCAACAATAATACAATCAAAATTACTAATATTATGCTCTGTATAGTCACTAGAACTTACCAAGCAAGATTTATTAGGCATTTTGTGCTTATTTAAGATAATAAATGGCGCCCCAACCTCTTGAGCAAAGGCCCTAGTACGCACACCCCCTCCCCTATCTGGCGAAATAAATAACAATCGATCAAGAGCAAAGTGTTTTAAAACGGGCTGAAATATTTTGAATGGTAAAATATTATACAAGCCTCTTTTGATATCATCGGGCTTAATAGAATGAATATCTAAAATAAAAATTTTATCTACGCCAGCAGCTTTCAAAAGAGCAAGAGTTAAGTTTCTCTGGCCAGTATCATCATCTTGCCTAGCATAGGGAAAATATGGCATCAAAGCAGTGATATTTTTTATACCCCTAACTCTTAAATAATGAATCAATGTTAAAAATTCAATTAAATGATCATTTGGACAAAGACCAAAAGAACTTATAACCAAAGCTCCACAATTAAAAAATTTTACAGATAAATCAAGACTAATCTGACCATCATCAAATTTTTTAACATCAGCAAAAGCATATTCAAGATTTAACAACTTAGCGATATTTGCTGCAATGTGATTGTATTTAATCGATAAAACTAACAGAAGAAAATATTAAAATTTAAAACCCAAGCCTACAGAAACAATCAATGGGTTAATTCTTAACTCTGTATTCATATCTTTTTCTGCTACCAAAAAGCCAGCATTGTATAAAATTTTAGTTGTTAAAAGATATTTTTTTACCTCAAAAGTAAAAATTGTATCGTCAGTAAAAAGCATATCTAATCCAACTTGCAACACAGGTACCGCCTCAATCTTGCCTGGATGAAATGCTTTACAATCAGTAAATAAATAAGCAAGACCATACCCCCCGCCAAAATAAGGACTAATGCCACCAAATGGGGCAATATGATACTGCAATATTACAGTAGCGGGTACTGCGTATAAATTATGATGCAAAGCTTTTGTATCTGGCTTACCAAAATCCTTCAACACTCCATCAATTACAGACTGCTTAGTTCTGTACACCTGCACACCCAAAGAGAATTCCGTTGCGATATGATTGGTAAAAAATATTGCTGCAGAAATATCTCCAGCAACACCATTTACCACCAAATCTCGCTGGTTTGAACTATTTGACTTAGCTGGAAATCCACTACCTACACTTTTTGCCAAAACGCCCGAACCCTTAAATTTAAAAATCCTTTTCTTGGAATCCTCGAAAAAATCAGGATAATCACTATAATAAGCATCTTGAGCATATACATCGAAAAGACACATTATCAAAAACAATAAAAAAACACTGATTTTTCTATATGGATTAGTTGTTTGCATAGCTAATCTGAAAAAAAATTAATATAGTTAAGATCTGTCAAGTACATAAAACATATAAAACCATAATAAGTCACTCATAGATATACTTATATTATATTTTTTTAACCTTAGATGCAAGTCGCGCCCTTAAGAATTGTTATAGTTATTTGTCAAATGAGCTTAATAATAAAAACCATCCCCCTCTACCCCCTTGACTATTAAAACAAAATCAATAGAATCTAATTAAGGAGTAGCGGATTTTAAAAAATATTAGCTTAACCATAAGGGGACGTAGCTCAGTGGTAGAGCATCTGCTTTGCACGCAGAGGGCCGGGGGTTCAATTCCCTTCGTCTCCACCAATTGCATCCATCACTACCTCCATAATTGTCAAATAATGAAATTTTTTATAAAATTGCTCAAAGCAATAAAAAACTCCGCATTAAATCTAGTTCTGTATCACGACGGTATAGAGCACGCTGGATACTTGTCTTTTTTGATCCTATTTTCTCTTTTTCCATTCATAATATTTTTCTTATCCCTGACATCGGTGTTTGGCTTTTCTGAATTTGCCGTAAAATTCCTATCAGTCATCATAGACTCTGTGCCAGGAAACATAGTTCAACAAAGAACCCAAGAGCTGTTAAACAACCCACCTCAAAGCCTTATGACAATAGCTATTTTAGGCAGCATCTGGACAGCATCTTCCTTTGTGGAAGGCTTAAGAACGATCTTAAATAAAATATATAATCTAACTACCCCACCTAGCTATTTATTTCGTCGAATGCTTAGCATAGTACAATTTTTTTTGATTAGTATATTTTTATTTTGCGGCATGATGCTATTAGTAGTAGTACCGATTATAGTAGATCGATTTAATGAAATACACCTAATAATGCAACAATTCAGCTCAATATCTTATCATGTACGATATATTTTAATTTTTCTGTGCTTATTTTTAAGTAGCTCTGGGCTGTACTACATTATACCTAATGTGAAAATTAAATACAGCCAAGTAGTACCAGGATCAATCTTAACAGTTTGCTTATGGCTATGCAGCGCTCATTTACTCTCCAATTATATTAAATATTACAACCAACTAAATTTCCTTTATGGCTCAATAGGAAACATCATTCTTACCCTAATATTTTTTTATTGCAATAACTTGATTTTTATCTATGGCGCTGAATTTAACTATCAAATATCAAAGCAAAAGGGCTAGATAATTCTTCCTCATTAAGCTAAGATGAAAGCATATAATTCTGATGAGACTAGATATGAACAAAAATATTTTCTTTATAGCGCTACCGCTATTATTAGCTTCGTGCGGAGCTGGCCAGGGACAACAGAACCCATTAGTCATTCCACCAGTTTTAAATAACAAACAAACTGTTGAGCATAATAACAATGTCCAGCCTATAAAATTACCTGCTGAGCCAAAAGATGCCAAGGCTAATTAAGGCCATCAATACCGATTCCTTATTCCCAAATATCAATAAACGCGGCCGTAAATTTTATGGCGCTAATTTGATATTAGTAGCTTGTAAAAAAAGTAAGATTATGGATATCGATAAAGCCAACGATGATTTTTGCCATTATGCAATTAAGGCTAGCAGAAGAATTGGCAAAGCGGTAGTAAGAAACAAAATCAAACGTCGCTTGCGACATAGCATTGCCAATATAGCGAAAGATGATTCTTTGATCAGGCAATTTGCAATTCTTATAATACCTAAAACCAATTGCGCACAAATGAACTTTCAAACATTGCAAGATGAAATTTACGCTCTATTTAGCAATAGCTGCAAAAATAATTTTAAAGGAGGTAAAAGCTTGGCCCAATAGATGACATTATGCATATCACAGCTCTTTAAGCACGACGAAAATAACAAATCTGCCACATTTCACGCTAAACTTAAACCCGGAGCAAAAGTAGACCTTATTGAAGATATTTGTCAAATTAATTCCAAGTATTATTTAAGAATTAAAATCAAAGCTCCAGCGATTGATGGCAAAGCCAATAAACACCTGATTGATTTTCTTAGCCAGCAATGGAAAATTAAAAAAAGTGATGTGCAAATTATCTCTGGCCTTGCGAATCAATACAAAACCATTGCACTAAAAAATATATCATCTGAGCACTTGCAAAATATTTTTGCAGGATTTAAACTTGAGGCAGAGCAGCTAAAGTTAAGTTTTTGATAAACTATGTCTAAACAAATCCAAGTAGTACAATACGATCCCAACTGGCCAATTATTTTCCAAACTCTAAAGCAATACATTGCATCAGCTTTAGGTGAAAATCTTCTAGAAATTCATCATATTGGCTCAACATCAGTGCCAGGACTTGCTGCTAAACCAAAGATCGACATTCTTGCGGTGGTAAGAAATCCATCGCTGGCAATAAATCAATTAGAAACAATTGGATTGCAACACAAAGGAGAATACAACATCCCCTTGCATTACGGTTTTAGTAAACGCGCAGAAGTCAACATCAATCTGCATATGTATGAGGCCAACCATGCTGAAATCGAGCTTAACCTGATGTTTAGAGATTATCTGCGGCAGCATTTAGAAGCTAGAGAAGCTTACGCGCAGCTAAAAACCGAGCTATTAGAAGATACCTCATCCATGCAAAAAGAAAATTCTTGCTTTAGCAACTACACATTGCGCAAAGGCGATTTTATTCGATCTATATTAAAAGCGGCGGGCTTTAATCAAATACGCATCCTTAAATGCAACGATAAAACCGAATGGCAAGCTGCCAAGTTGTTACGGCAAAAATATTTCTTAACGCATGGCAAAATAGACGATTTAGCAAATCTATTTAATGATGCAAACAACACACACCTTGTTTTATACCAAGGATGCGATATTATCGGCTATGCTCACATCGAATTTTCCACTAACATCAAGCATATAATTGTTGAGAGTAGTGATGGGCCTAAAGAGCAATTTTTACAGCTAATTCACAAATGGCTAGAAAGGGTGAATATGCATTAGTATAGTCAATTAAGTTGAAGTTTGATACTAGAAGTAGCCTATAGCACTACTGTAACATAGTAAAGGGCGCAATGATGAAGTTGCAAATCAATTGACTATAGCAACCCTAACTTACTTTACTTCACTCGTGATGAGGACTGATATTCGTCTAATAGCTAGGTGTTTATTTACCCAATAATTCTGATTTAATGCTAAATAATTTTTATAACATGAAACTTACCATCTACATAATGATTATGTAGATTTCTAATCGCAGTAAAAAAATATTATTATTAAATTAGTTTGATATTTATCTGTAAAATGCTATGATTTGTATATAAGAAATAATTTTTAATTATTATCGCGCATGGCAAAAAGCAAAAAACAACAAATAACCCAAATTCAACAATACGCAAAACAGCTGCAAAAATTTCCAGATAACATCTATATACCTTTAATTGATGCTTTATTATTTAGCAGCTTAAGTAATCCTCAATTCCTCGAAACAGCATTCCTTTTAACAGAATCCTTGATGGATCCTTCTCGATTAAAAAGTACTTTTGATTTATTACCTAAATTTATCAACATAATATTTCATAGCGCAGTAAAGAGAGATGAAGATGTAGCAAGCAATCCAAGGCTACTTGAGTCATATGTAGCAATTTTTATAAAATTTGAAAGATATATCTCAATAGAACAATTTTTTTATAATCATTTTGCTACTAAAATTCAACGCGTGATAGGCGAGCAAATTTATGGCAAAAAAAAAGTATCGGCCATACTACAAACACAAGATGCCAAAAAAGCTGAACTAGAAAAATTAACAGCAAGCCTTGCAGAAGTAGCTAAAAAATTAGCACATACCACACGCAAGTTACACTTAGAGGAAACTCTTAAAGAGCAAAGGGAGAAATCAGAAAAATATGATAAAGATACAATACCATTATTGCAAAAAGAAAAGCAAGAAATTATAGATAAACAGGCAAGACTCACTAAAAGCATAGCAACTCTTTCAAGTGAAATTGAAAAATTTGAACTAGAAGACCTCAAGCAAGATAAAGATTCACTCGCAGAGATTGTACGTTGTGTGCGCCTAGAGCCCGCAGCAAAAATTTTTCATAAATTTTTGACCACTCAAAAATTGGACGAAAGTAACTGGGTTGAATTTTTTGCACATCAATATAGCATCCAAATATCTGGTCTTGAATCAAACAGCTCAAGCAAATCAGCAATTCAACTACTAGATACAACAGTTAAGAATCAAAATATCTCACAGATAACGATATTTTTAGCCAGTATCGCAGACTTCGATACACTCGAAACGCTTTGGACACATGCACAAAAAGATGAAATAATTACAGCACTCAAAAAATGCTTAATCCAATCCAATCGATCTAAACATTTATTGGCTAACGATAGAATGGAAGAGTATTACGCAGCAATAAAATACCTTGAAGAAAACAATGAAGCCTGGAAAAAAGACAAGAATAGCGACCTGTTTTATGCAAAGATTGGCGA
>CANGHM010000030.1 GCA_947453775.1 Rickettsiales bacterium
AAGCCTTTATATGATGGCAGTAGTGGGGCTAAATATATACGAATCATCAGTAGGCTTTTTTATATGCGCACGCAGCATTAGCTCGACCAGGGAAAGTATTAAAAAGGTCTTACAACAACCAAACTTGATAGCTTTTTTTATAGGTTGCGGATTTAGCACTATTGGCTTTAGTTTGCCAGATTTTCTAGATGATTTTATTTATAATATGCGCAGCACATACTCAGTGCTAGGCATGATTATGATAGGGCTGGGTGTATCGACTTTAAATAAGTTTGAAATTGATATAAAATTTACTGGAGCTGCGTTTATAGCAAAATTTATTTTTTATCCAGGGGCGGTAAATATCTTTATTTTGCTGGATAAATTCATTCTGCATAACTACTCGGTGTCGCACTATCAAGCTTTGCAGCTGATTTCTGTAGCGCCGATGGCGGCAAGTACTATTGTTTTTGCAGCTTTAACCAAAATGAATATCGAAAAAGTTGCAACAACAGTATTGCTTTCAGCTCTATTTAGCTTGGTATATATGCCAACAATTATTAGCTTATATTATTAAATGATTATGGAACAAATAAAAACAAAACTATTAATTATCGGGTCAGGACCCGCTGGAGCTACTGCTGCAATTTACGCAGCAAGGGCTAATTTATCGCCTATCATGGTTTGTGGCCAAGAGCCTGGAGGGCAACTTACTACTACAACGGATGTAGAAAATTTCCCTGGTTTTGAGCATGCTATTCAAGGGCCTGAGCTAATGGATTCTATGATTAAACAAGCGAAAAATGTAGGCGCAACGATAATAGAAGATTACGTAAAGAGCGTTGATTTTAGCTCTGGGCCATTTAAAGCTAGCACCGCAACAACAACCTATATCGCAGATAGCGTAATAATTAGCACAGGAGCTCAGGCTAAGTGGCTTAACTTGCCTTCCGAGCAAGAATTTAGGGGCTATGGTGTATCTGGTTGCGCTGTATGCGATGCTTTTTTCTTTAAAAACCAAATAGTTATGGTAATTGGTGGTGGTAATGCAGCAGTCGAAGAGGCTCTTTATCTGACTCATCATGCTAGTAAAGTATACTTAGTTCATAGGCGCGATACCTTGAGGGCAGAAAAAATTCTGCAATCCAGGCTTTTTGCTAATCCTAAAATTGAAATCATATGGAACCATAATTTAGTAGAGGTGCTAGGCAGCGGGCAATCTCCTAAGTCTGTTAAAGGAGCGATAATTGAAAATACTAAAACTAAAGAATTAAGCACAATCGAGTTAAGTGGGATATTTATAGCAATTGGTCATAGCCCCAATACCGATATGTTTAAAAATCAAATTCAACTTGATCAAGAAGGCTACGTAATTACTAAACCAGGTACAACTTATACTAATATTGCTGGAGTATTTGCAGCAGGGGATGTGCAAGATAAAATTTATCGCCAAGCTGTGACTGCGGCTGGTACTGGATGTATGGCTGCCTTAGATGCTGAAAAATACCTTAGCAACTTATAATTATACGCTAATAATGTCGGGGCCTTGATTGCTAGGTCTCAAGCTTATATTGCATCATCAAATTTACCAGTTAAGGTTTTATAGATATCAGTTAAAGAGGGTATCACTTCCTCATAATATATCTGGTATAAGCCAGGCATAAGTCTGCTGGTAGCTAAATATCCCCATTTCATTACCTGCTGAGGGACTCTTGCTAAAGCTTCTACACACTTTATTGCTTCTTCTGCTTCTGGGTCATCTCTGCTATAAACATCGGCTTGTGGCGTTAGGTTAAATAGCATATCTTCAAGCATAGCTTGAAGCATAATGGCTAAATATTTTTCGTGTCTTAAGGTTAGCGCAAAAAGTAAATTAGCAGATTTTTTGGCTTTGTAGCAAAACGCTAAGCGCTTAAGATATAAATTGGCTCTAAGTAAATTTATCTTGAAATTATACATATGATTTTTATCGTAAAAACGCACTTGTTTTTCTAATTCCAGCAGATGATTAAAATTTAAATCTATTAAGTGTTGATGGATTGCATCTACAGCAGCAATATCATTTTTGCGTGCCTCTTTTACATGCCTTTTTGCTCTAGTGCAGGCAAAATCAGCTGAATGTCGACCTATTTGGATTCCTTGGGGGTTGCGAATAATATCGGAAAAATGCCCTAGTTCTTGTCCAGCAATAATTTGCAAACGCGCCATTGCCGGCTTGCCATCGCCTAAAATAGCATCTGGTAAAGAATTTTCCGCCAATGGATCACCTCCACAAGAGACAAATACCGCAACATTATAGCCATCTGTGCTTTGCATGCCGCTATTTGAGCCGGCGCGCTGCCAGTTGACCACATCCATCACATCGCCAATACTATGACCATAAGAAATATAGATCTCTACCTGCTCAAGCAAAAGCCACTTAAGCACAATAGGTAAAGCTGCTTGGGCAAATATTCGTACTAATTTTAGCATGAGCTGTTTTTCGACAATCGAGTTTTTTGCCATTTGTAGGCGAAAATATTCCAATACTGTCTGTATTTTTTGCTCTAAGGCTTGGCCTTGAAATTTTTTGCTATAAAAAACGTTTAGTTTGATTAAGGTTTTGTCCATGAGCGCTGGCAAGAGTTGCTCTTGACTAAGTGTTATACTGCGGTCTATGTCGGGGTCAAGTAAGTTGACGAAATTTCTTGCAGAGTCGGTATCTATACGCACCAGTCCTGATTCTACTAGTTTCAGGGCCAAGTCCTCATACTCTGGATCCATGTCTTTTTTTTCAATAGCAGGCAATTTAAATAGCACATGATATAGATTAGTCAAGATCTTTATACCATCAAGTTAACAACTATCTTAAGTATATATCAATAAACTTCTAGTAGCAATAATTGCTCGCGATAAGAATTTAGATTTTTCAACTCAGGATTAAAAGAGCCTCCAAAGTGCATGAAATATTTTCCATAAGCAAGTATGCTAATTGGTGAGGCGGCAATTGTGTTAAACAAGCTATATGAAAAAATCATAGGACATTTGCTATCACCTAGCCGCATAGGAAAAATATCATCAAATAGTAATTGATTATTTAATGTCCAGATACGTAATTTGGGAGCAATGCTCTGACCACACAAAATAGGGTGAGCAAATTGGTTGCTGTTTTGAAAAAGGCGTACATTTTCAAACTGGCTGGATAAAACTTTTTTTAATACAACCTGTATTTTTAAACCATTTGCTTTTTCTTGACTGGAAGGCATTTTACTTTGTAAGGAGCCAGCGCACCAATAAGGTATTATTGCGCTTCTTGTGGCGCCTACTTGCATGCCAACAATAATATTTACTAAAGCTGGTATATGATGGTCAGATAAAGTCATTTCTTTATCGTTTTCCAAGACAATAATTTGCTCATTTTGCCAAATGCTATAGTCAACCACAACCGTTGAGCCGCAATAAGCTCTATCTTTTTTTTCATCAGACTTTACTTTATCGACAATCGAAAACACTGCATCAAGATAAGAGGCATTCTCAGCTTGGCTATTTTGCATGGGTCTGATCAGTTTGGTCATAAACTCTTGCCCACCAGGTGATTGAGCTATTTTAGCTAGCAAGTTGGCTATAAAATTGGAAAAATATCCAAGTGGTCTGATCTCAAAAGCCTTGCCATTTTCGTGGATTATAGTAGGCTCATTTGATGAGCCAGTTTGAGTTAGATTGAAATAATCGGATTTATAAAATGCAACTAATAGCAGGGCTATAATTATTGCAAAATAAAATCCCTTTCTCATATTTTTATATTAAAAGCGGCCAAAATAAATAGATACTCTTGGGCTACTTCGTTTAGATAATCGAATCTGCCAGAAGAGCCAAAATGCCCTGAATCAAGATCGGTTTTTAAGAGCAATAAGTTATCGTCAGTTTTTATGGCACGCAGTCTTGCTACCCACTTTGTAGCCTCATAATATCCTACGCGCGGATCAGCAGTGCCAGTGGTTACAAATATATGCGGATAATTTTGCGCTTTTACATTATCGTAAGGCGAATAAGATTGAATATATTTAAAAAATTCAGGGTCTTTGGGGTTTCCCCATTCTTTGTATTCTCCTGGCGTGAGGGGTAAGGTATCATCTAGCATTGTGTTTAGCACATCTACAAAGGGTACATGCGCTATAGCTACCTTATATAGCTCAGGTCTTTGATTAATTACATTACCTATTAATAGACCTCCAGCGCTGCCCCCAGCAATTGCAATTTTTTCTTTCGCAGTATAGCCACTCTCTATTAGATGCTCGCTTACGGCGATAAAGTCTTGAAATGTGCGTTTTTTATTTAAAAATTTTGCATCCTCATACCAATGCCTGCCCAGTTCATCTCCTCCGCGAATATGGGCTATGGCAAAAATAAAACCTCGATTAACCAAAGATAAAATATTACTTCTAAACATTGGCTCCATTGCTATACCATAAGATCCATAACCATATAGATAAAGTGGATTTGAGGAGTCTTTTTTCATCATATCCTTTTTGTAAAAGATAGAAATGGGTACTTTTACTCCATCGCTTTGCGCCCATACTCTTTCGGTCATATACTCATCGGGGTTAAATCCACCAACTACCTCTTTTGTTTTCAATGCGGTGAGATCTTGTGTGTGATAATTATACTGATAGACGGTATCTGGACGGTTTGGTGCGGAGTAAGAAATGCGCAAATCATCTTCTTCAAAATTAGCGCAATACGCTGAGGCGGTATAGGCCTGATCTGGAAATGAAATGATTTGATCTTTTTGACTTTTTAAATCTCGCGCCACAATCATTGGCAGACCAAGAGATTTGTAGTTTAAAATGATATAATTTTTTGAAATATCAAAAGTCTTAAGATATTTTTCTTTATCGCAAGGTATATAATCGCGCCAATTTTCTTTGCTAGTATTGTTGATATCTGTTATAGCTAGGCGAAAATTAGCTCCCGAGTCGTTGGATAATATATAAAAATATTTATCGTTATGATTGATAGAATATAGCGCATTTTCTATGCGCGCTTGAAATAATTTAAGGCTCAAGTCTTGCGACTCTAAATCAATGGTATGTATTTGGTTTTCTTGTGCTCCACCTGAATCAATACATAAATATCTTTTGCTAGCTGTTTTAGATATCGCTACTTGGTATAAGTGATTTGTTTCGTGCAAGATTAGCTTATCGGGTTGAGCATCACCCAACAAATGAAATAAAACCTTTGTTGCTCGCAGATTTTCATCCACGCTGACGTAAAAAAAACCAGGCAACTTTTCATGCCATATAATATCGCTATGAACATTATGAATTATGTCTGGTAAATGTTGGCCTGTTTTAAGGTCAATAACGTGTATAGTATATTTTTCATCGCCCTTATGATCCACACCATAAGCAAGCAAATTTTGTTCAGGTGAAACTTTGGTAACGCTAACTCGGGTATAGCTTTTGCCTTGGGCTAAATTATTAACATCAAGGATAACTTCCTCTTTGCCACGGGGGCCTTCTCTGCGGCAATATATTTGATAATCATTGTTTTCTTGAATTTTGCTGTAGTAATAGTATTGTTTATTTTTGATTTCTGTGGATTTGTCCTCTAGCTTAATTCTAGCTTTTAGCTCATCAAATAAGCGATTTTTCTCTCTTTTGAATCTAGTGAAAAAAGCATCGTGAGCATAGTTATTTTCTGCAACCAAGTGATCTAAAATAGATTTTTGTGTGACTGAATTTGGCCAATCTTTATCGCGTAGCCAGTTATATTCATCAGAAATTTGCTCCTTGCCAACGCTATAAGTATATTGTTGCTTTTGAGCTGCCGGTGGTTTGGCGTTCATAATATTATTTTGTTTTTTCAGTATCAGTATAGCAAAAACCAACAATGCGGCAAAAAGCTTTGTTGAATAACTGAAAGATGATCGGGAAATTTGCATTGAATGTAGTTTTTTTACAGGATCTATATAAGTTAAATTTAAAATTTAGTATGTATATCAAATAAATTTTTGTCAACTAAATTGTATATCAAATAATTGATAAAGAGCTAAACCCTTGTGTGATAAAGTCCTAAAAATATCTTAAATCTCTAGGAGATAGCTAGATTTGAGGTTATAATTAACATTCAAAGAGATTTTATTGGAAATATATAATGACAGAAATGCGCAATATTGCCATCATCGCACACGTTGATCATGGCAAGACAACACTAGTAGACAGCATACTTAAGCAAAGCGGCACGTTTCGTTCGAATCAAAACGTGGCTGAAAGAGCTATGGATTCAAACGATCAGGAAAAAGAGCGAGGCATTACCATTTTGGCAAAGTGCACCTCTATTATGTGGAAAGATAAAAAAATTAATATAGTTGACACTCCAGGACACGCGGATTTTGGTGGAGAGGTAGAGCGAATCTTAAGCATGGTAGATGGAGTGATATTGCTAGTAGATTCATCGGAAGGAGCTATGCCCCAAACCAAATTTGTTCTTGCAAAAGCTTTGAAACTTGGCCTTAAGCCGATTGTGGTAATCAATAAAATTGACAGACCAGACGGTAGGCCCGAAGAAGTGATTAACGAGGTATTTGATTTATTTATCGCCCTAGATGCCGATGATGAGCAAGCTGATTTCCCGATAGTATATGCATCAGGCAGAAGTGGATGGGCGGATTTGACTTTAAATGGTCCGCGCAAAGATGTTTCACCTCTTTTTGATTTGATCATTCAGCATGTTCCAGCACCGAAAAACGATGTATCTGAGCCGTTCTCTATGCTTATTACCACTAGAGAATATGATTCATATTTAGGCAGAGTGTTAACGGGTAGAA
>CANGHM010000031.1 GCA_947453775.1 Rickettsiales bacterium
AATATTTGATTTTTATGGATCAAATGCTCTACGATATCAAAAAAGATAGCCTTGTAATGGAGGGTAATATTTTCATTGAAGATACGCTAGGTAATTTAATTGTCGCAAAAAAAGCAAAAGCGCAAAATCACTTTACATCCGCCCAGTTAGAAGATTTTTTTTTTCATTCATCTAATAAAGTAAGCACATTAGCTGGTAAAAAACTTACTATGCATGATTTAAAGCATATAGACATTGAGTACGGATGCTACACAGCTTGCTCTACTAGCGAGTTTAACAATCCAATATGGCAAATTAAAGCTGAAAAAACTAAAATAGATAAAAATAAAGAAACAATAAGTTATAAAAATGCGCGCTTTGAAGTTTTTGGCATACCAGTGCTATTTACTCCTTATTTTTCTCATCTAACCCCTCAAGCTATGCATAAAGGCAGAAGTGGTATTTTAATGCCTTATTTTAATACAAATGAAGCTAAAATTCCTTTATACTTTAGGATAAAGCCCAATATGGATTTAACTATCGCACCACGCTTAATGCGCTCTGGGGTGATTACAGAAGGAGAATTTAGACATAAGACTCAAACAGGCAATTATGTTTTAAACGGAAGCGCGCTACCATACAACCAAATAACAATCAAAACACCTAATGACTCTACTTGGCATACAAAAACCCTTACCAGATACCATCTAGCTGGAAATGGAAATTTCAAGTGGCATAATATTACAACTGGTTTTGTAATACAAGATACTTCAGATCCTGCATACATTAAAGAATACTACGATATTTTCGATCCTTACCTTGTTTCCAAAGGTTACTTAAATCACATCAATTACGATGATTATCTTTCAGCCCAAGGAATATATTTTCAAGATATGCGCCAAGCTGACTATATGGAAAAATCCTTCGCTATACCAATGCTCAGAGGCAAAAAAACTTTTCATTTAGATTTATGCGACATTGAAATTGACAGCGATAATATGTTTTATCATTCAAATAATAATGATACAAATGAAGTTAATACTAAAAATAATCCTTTTAAGACTATTAGAGATCGGATAAAGTCAGAGCTAAAAAATAATAATCGCATACCAATTAGCTATACCGCTTTGCGTAGCTCAAATATTATCAATGTCCACAAATCCCATCAAATCTACAATCATTACTTTGAGACAAACCTATATAATAAAATTGATCTATATAGATATAACTATTTATTAACACTCCAAACAAATGCTGATAAAACCCACAGCTTGATAAAACACTTACCTGAAATGCATTTTACATGGAAATATCCAGTGATTTTAGGCGATGTATTAATTGAGCCTACTGCCATGGTATCTCAATCTCTTGCAAAACCTAATCAAAGCAATATTATCTTAATAGACTCTGAGCAAATGTTTGAAACAAATGAGCTAAATTTAATTTACAATAATAGATTTAGCGGCAGAGATATGGATGAAATGGGCAGGCGCATCAGCTATGGTATAAATATAGAAAAAATGTTTTTAAATTCGACTTATAGCGCTTTTTTGGGCAGCTATCATAATGACAACATTAGTAATAATATTGTTGGCAAGCTTAGTTTTACTAACCACTCAACAGATTTTTATTATCGCTTTAACTTAACAAATAATCTTACAATCAAGATGCAAGAGATAGGATTAGATTATAAAGGCGATAAAATTAAAATTTCTACTACCTTATTTGAAGCAAATAAAACTTCAGATCAAAATATAGATCTTGCAGAATATAATATGGATATTGCTAACCTAAATGCAGGCATTAGCTATCAAATCGATGACAAATGGTTAGTGCATTTTGGTACTTTGATAGATTTAATTGGCCCCCCATCTATATTGACCAGAGTTTTAGGCGTGACATACACATATGATTGTGTTACAATATCAGCTAAAATAGCAGAGAATTTCACTAAAGATGCTACTAGAAATATTTACAATCCTAGCGCAGAAGGGTTCTTTTCTATAGGATTAAAAACATTAATAAATATGTAGGTTTTACAATATGATCAGGTTAACATTTCTTTTAATACTATTTTGCTTTCACAGCACTTTTGCCACAGTCAATAAAATTATTGCAGTCGTAAATGATCAAGCTATTACCTCTTTTGACTTAGAACAAGCAAAAAAGCTGCTTATAGTTTTGAATAAATTACAAAAACTCAATCCAGAAGATAATAAAAAACTCGAAGTCAAAGCATTAGAGTATCTCATTGCTCAAGTCTTATTAAATGAGCAAGCTAAGCTTTTTCAGATGACTATCAGCGCTGAAGAGGTAAATGCAAACATTAAAATATCTGAAAAGCAAAACAACTTACCCGAAGGTTTTTTTCTATCTCAATGTAATCAAAATCAATTAGATTATAAATATTTTCAAGATAAAATTAAAACAAACCTAATAACACAAAAAATTCAACAAGGCTTGTTAAGCAATATCACAATCAGCCAAGATTCAATCGAGCAAGTAGTAATAAATAATTTTTTCAAACCAGCAACATTTGATCTAAAAATCTTTACCACCAAAGACACCTCCGCGCATGGATACAACCAACTTGCAGCATTGTATCCCAAAGTATCGGGATGTAGCAAATTACCTAAAATGCCCCAAGGATGCAGCATGATCGAATCAAGCGAAGAAATAGCCAATCTCAATAGCTATATCAGAACAAGTGTGCAAAACCTTGCCGTTAACGATAAGACACCTATTTTGCAAACTGACAAAGGCTTGGTGTTTATTTTGGTCGGTCATAAAACAGTTGAAAATTTATCACCTGAACAAAAAGAATTTATCACAAATTCACTAATAAGCCCTAAGATTCATGCTCAAATGCAAAGACTTTATGCAACCCAAAGGCTCAAAGCTTACATTCAAATATATAACTAAATCTACATTTAATGCATTTGCTATTTTGGCATTTGCACCCCTCCACTTTTTAATCCAAAATTTAATTAACGATCGTGTATTTACTTTTCAAGATATAAATATTATGATGTATAATCAACACTAGATTATATGCGATTATTACTATTTATTTTTACCATTCTTTGCGCCCTGAATTGCTACCCCAGGTATAACAATATAATTGATGTTGACTTTATGGAGTCAATGACTGATGGCAATCCAAAAGGCTCAACATTACTCACCAAAGATGAAAAAAGAGCTCATTATTTGAAAATTTTTCAGGAAAATTATGAAGCCAAAAAACCTTCTAAAATGCAATATCATGAAAAACCAATAATTCCTAAAATTATGCATCAAATTTGGGATGGGCCAATACCCCCTTTGTATCAAAATTATCTGGACGAATGTAAAAGACTTCATCCGGATTGGGAGTTTAAAATTTGGAGCGACCAAGATGCGCAAAATTTAGATATGTTCGCAAAAGATGCATTTAACAATGCACCATTTTATGTCCCAAAAGCTGATATATTAAGATTTGAACTGTTATATCAGTTTGGCGGAGTTTATAGAGACATGGATGTAAAATGCTATAGACCAATAGATGATCTAAATCATATGTATGATTTTTATTCTAATCTAGAAGGTCCATTAACTCATAAATATCCAGGTGTAAATTTAGGCACTTTAGCAGCAAAACCAAAGCATCAATTAATGCATAATATTTTACAATACGTGAAAGATAACTCTGACACAGCACTGATTAGCTGGGATGAAAAAATCGATAAAATTTGCCCTCATGATTTTGCATTTGAAAATACATTCAGGCCTTTTACAGATGAAGTGGCTAAAATTATTCAACCTGATGACAAAATGATGATTCTGCCAGCTAGTTATTTTTGCCCCGTGCTCTATCATGGATTTAAGAAAGACAGATCAAGATTGCTGGGATTTTTTGATTTTGACGTAAAAAGGTATTTTTATTCAGTCAAGCCTGAAAGTTTACAAATGCATAATTTTTCCAAACGCGAATTGATAAAAATCAATGATTATAATTTTGCATATTCTAATGCTTTAGGATACTGTAGAAAGAAAATTTTAGATTCTTTAACATTGTCGCAACAAAAAATATATAAAACTTTTGAAAGTATCTATAAAGAGAATATCAATATCAATTTTTGCAAATAAAATAAAACCCCTCTCACAGTAAATTTTGTTGTTTTCAACGATAAAGAAAGAGATCAACTAGAAAATCATTTGCCGATGTGGAAAATACTTAACGGAATGTTTGATTTTGTCATATGGGATAAAGAAAAACTCAATCAAGAAATCATGGATATCACCTATCTTGATGAATCTGATGATTTGCGCTTTTATTTAGGATTAAAAATTCTGGAAAAACATGGTGGTAATTATGCTAAATTTAGCGCTAAACCTAATTCACCCATATTTGAGCTATCCAATAAATATAATTTTTATGCTGGCATGCGGCCAATTGAAGAAAATACTCTCAATATTGAATTATCATATAATTTAATAGGAGCAAGCCAAAATAATCCAATTATCACAAAAATTATTAATAATATAAATATAGCCGATTTATCTAATCTGCCTTCAATAGCGGCAAGACAAGTATATAAAAATATTTTTTTGTATGGCAAAAACATAGTTATGCCAGCTAGCTGCTTTGAATCACTAAAAAATGTTAAAGATTATTTTATAGATAAAATGCAAAGATATTTTTCTAAACAGCCTAATTTGTTTATTGCGCACAATCCCAACTCAATAGTTGAATAATATTATGAGATTATTATTTATTATTATTGTTATAACAGCAGTACCTTCTATAGCAAAAATTTTAGACGTTGACTTTATGGAGTCAATGACTGATGGCAATAAACAATTGAAAAAGATTTTAGAAAAGAATCCTGAACGTTTGAAAATTTTATACGAAAATTATGAAGCAAAAAAACCATCTAAGATGCAAATAAGTCAGAATCCAATAATACCAAAAGTAATGCATCAAATATGGCTAGGTAAAAGTGAAATTCCACCGTTATATGTTAACTATTTCAATGAATGTAAAAAATTACATCCAGATTGGGAATTTAAAATTTGGTCAGAAACAGATTTAGCGGAGCTAGAATTAGATAACCAACCTTTATTTAATCAAGCTCGCAGCTATCCTGCACAAGCAGACATAATGCGATATACAATACTCTACAAATTTGGCGGAGTATACCGCGATATGGATATCAAATGCTATAGACCAATTGATGAGCTAAATCACATGTATGATTTTTATGCATCTCTTGAAACGCCACAAAAATCTTGGAAAGAGGCAACAATCAACAACGGCCTAATCGCCTCTGCCGCAAATAATAAAATTATCGCTGATACCTTAAAAGATATTAAAGAAAATTATCATCAATCTTGGGAAAGATTTGATAATGGCTTAGCAAAACAAGGGCTAGTCCATGCAGTAGTACAAATCTCAATGCTACCTCTAACCGAAGCTTTTTTAACTAATGTTAAATTGGATGATAAAAGTATTGCTCTACCTAGCACTTATTTTATGCCCCTTGCTTATACTCACAGAAATAAAATAAGCAAAATTTTAAGTTCTATCACCTTTAATCATACTTATTTAGATTTTGAATTTATTCAGCCTGAAAGTCTAATGAATCATAATATTAGAAAAAATGAAATATTAAAGCTAAATTTTAATGGGGGCAATGGCATGCGCGACCCTGCGCGTAAGCGCATTTTTAAAAAATTATCAAAATGCGAGAGGCAAAAATATAAAGTTTTTGAAACAATATACAAAGATAATATGCCATACAATACCCCCTGGAGTAAAAAAAGCAGAATTCCACAAATCATCCATTTCATAATTTTTAATGACAATGAGGCTAGTGAATTACAAAAAATATTACCTGATTGGCAAATGCTAAACGGCGACTTTGACATTCAAATTTGGCAAGCCAATAATCTAATCCAATTATTTCCGGAAATTGAACAAATTGTAGAGCTTAATAAATCAGAGAATTTTAGATTTTACTTAGCGTTAAGAATATTAGCTAAATTCGGCGGCTCATATGCACATTATCTGGCCAAACCACATATTTCTTTATTCGAAATGGGTAATAAATATAATTTTTACGCGGGGTTAATTCCGGTAAATCGGGAATCTAACAAACTACTATTGTCGCAATCGCTAATAGGAGCCAGTATCAATAGCAATATTATAGAAAAAACTTTGGAGCAAATTAATTTAAATGATGCTCAATCTTTAGATAAAATTAGTCAATACTTAACGCTAGCTACATATAAAGGCATCTATCTGAATGGCAAAAATATCGTAATGCCTGCCATGAATTTAGGTTTTCACGATCCCTTGCAAAATGATTTATTATATATAGTACCTGATTATTTCATTAGATTTTTTACCAATGCCACCAGATCCTTTACTAAAATTAATGGATACGCTATTATAGAGCAAAGTATAAACTATTAAAATACACACCATGACTTCAGCTGCGCTTGATGTTACAAATAACTCTAACGATATTGAAATAGTGTTAGTTGAGCCACAACTG
>CANGHM010000032.1 GCA_947453775.1 Rickettsiales bacterium
AATCGGCAGCAAACCAGCCATTGGATTAACCCCCTCCCTTTTATATAGATTTAATAATTCTTGATTCATGCGCATTTTATCTTGCCCATATTTTTCTTTAATTTTTTCCATCTGGGGCTGTAGCTCTTTAATTCTTTTCATAGATTTACCAGACTTGCTAGAAAGACCAAATGTTAAAGCTTTCAGCAAGATAGTAATAAGCATAATACTTAAGCCAAAATTGCCGCACAGGCCATAAAAAAAGCTCATTAAATAAAACAGCGGTTTAGTAATAACATATAGCCAACCAAAGTCGATCGCTCTATCAAAAAGCTTAATATCGTATTTATTCGCATATGCATCGAGTAGTTTTACTTGTTTTGCCCCAGCAAAAAGTTTTTGCGACACGACATACTCCTGGCCTGGATTAATAGAAACCACATCGGAAAGTAGATCGACTTGAAATTTATCCAAGATATTTTGACTGGTGTTTTGATTGATATATTTAAGATTAATATTACTTTGGCCTTGCCCAGCAGGAATAAAGGCAGTAAGCCAATATTTATCAGTAATACCAAGCCAGTTAGGTTTAGTGTTGTTAATAGTTTCTTTAGAATCATCTTTTAATTTACTATAGCTATACTCTTTAAGAGTTCCATCTATAACTGCTATTGGACCTTTATGTAAGATTGTATCTTGCTTGTCGGCTTTATAGCTCCTGTTAAGCAGAGAGTAGGTTTTAAAGTCAAATGATTTGGCAGTATTGTTGAGAATTTTCTGCTCTATATTAAACATACAGTCATCATCAAGGCTAATGGTAATATAAAACTCAACTCCTTGAGCACTTTTCCACTTGAGCTGTATTGGATTTTCCGCCGTTAAAATTTTATCATCTGATTGCCACAATGTCTGGCTGTTAGGTAAAATATCGTTTAAATTAGAGCCATACCAACCTACTTCAGCAAAATAAGCATCTATAGTATTGCTAGGCGACAGAAGCCTTACGTGCTGGTCGTTTTTAATTTCTTCATTGTACTTAAGTAACACCAAATCATCAATTCTGGCGCCTCGTAAATTAATCGATCCTGAAATATTGGCATTTTTAAATTGAATCCTTGGGGAAGATTGCAAAGCCTCTAGAGTTGGGTATAATTTTGTTTGTTCTTCAGATTTAGCGATTGATTCACTAAGCTGCTTGGTATATTCTTGTTGTTGGACTAATTTATTTAGCCTTGGTCTTTCATAAAAATGCTGCCATCCTGCAATGATTGCAATTGATAGTATTATTGATAAAATCAAATTAGTATTATTCTTCATGATAGCTCTACATCCTAGAAATTTTGATACTAATTGGTTTTTATACCATTTGGTCTAAATAATCAAGTCTTTTTATTTTTTTAAGGTATTAATTATGTCTCAAACCCAGTCCACAGTTGCTGAAGTTGCTCAAAAAACTAACTCTTTTGATAATATTCAAAATAATCTTATGAGCTTTGTTCCAATGCTGATGATTTTTGCTGTTTTTTATTTTTTACTGATTCGCCCTCAAGAAAAAAAGCGCAAAGAACATGAAGCTTTAATAGGGTCAGTAAAAAAAGGTGAAGATATTTTAACTCATGCTGGAATTTATGGTAAAGTAGAAAAGCTCAACGATAGTGATAGCTCGCTAGATCTTGAGATAGCTAAAAATGTTACTATCAAAATATCTAAAAGCTCTGTAGCTGATATTTTAAGTCGTAAAAAATAAAATTATCGGTATGAAATTATTTTTAAGATCCATGTTGGTGATTTGCGTCACTTTAATAAGTATTTTTTTCAATATGCCTAACTATATTGAAAATCCATTGCTAGCCAAATCCAAAATCAACCTTGGTCTAGACTTGCAAGGAGGCTCGCACGTGCTACTTGAAGTGAATATGGAGAGCTACATAAATGATCAGCTCGACAACTTCGCCAATAGTTTAAAAAAGACTTTGCGTGAGTGTAAAATGGGTTATAAAAATTTTCATACCGCAAAACAAAAACTTAGCTTTGAATTACGCGATAATCTTGAAAAATCAGAGATTGAAAAATTAATACACAACCTAGATTCAAGTATCTTTATAGATTTTGAGGGCAGTAAAATCAACCTCCAATTTTCAGAAAATAAAATTTTAGATCTGCAAAATAAAGTTATTGATCAATCAATTGAAATAATCAGGATGAGGATAGATAGCTCAGGTACTAAAGAGCCAATACTTCATCGTCAAGGTGATAGATACATTCTATTACAAGTGCCTGGAGCAGAAAACCCACAAGAGTTAAAGAAACTTCTTGGCCAAACAGCTAAATTAACTTTTCATTTGGTCGACGAAAGTGCCGATGTAAACCAAGTGATGCAAACAGGCGCACGCAGCGATCAAATATTGGTAGAAAGTAGGGATCATGCTGGATATTTCTATGTAATAAAAAAACAACCTGAATTAACCGGCGACATGCTCATTGACGCCAGTGCTAACTTGCAAAATTCCCAAGCAGGGGTTGCTTTTGAATTTAACAGCATGGGAGCTAGATTGTTTGCAGAAGTGACTAAAAATAATGTCGGCAAAAGACTGGCGATTGTCCTTGATGGGCAAATGCTTAGTGCGCCAAATATTAACGAATCAATCAATGGCGGTAGAGGCATTATTTCCGGTAATTACACTTTGCAAAGCGCCGGTGAGCTTGCCTTGCTATTACGTGCTGGAGCGCTGCCCGCACCATTGAATATTATCGAAGAGCGCAACGTTGGACCAAGTCTGGGAGTTGAATCAATTATTGGGGGCAAAAAAGCTGCAACAATAGGTATGGCAGGAGTGATGATCTTTATGATCTGGACGTATGGAATATTTGGTCTATTTGCAAACATAGCGCTAATGGCTGGCATATCTTATATTATTGCGATTATAGGGGCAATTGGCGCCACGCTAACCCTACCTGGTATAGCTGGAATAATCCTTACTATGGGAATGGCGGTAGATGCAAATATTTTAATATATGAAAGAATCCGCGAAGAAGCCAAAAAAGGTCTTGTAAAAGGCAAAGCAATTAGACTAGGATTCGAGTCAGCTTTTGCCACCATTGCCGACTCTAACATTACCACTTTAATAGCAGCAGCTTTGCTTTATCTCTTTGGTAGTGGGGTTATTAAGGGCTTTGCTGTGACTTTGAGTATTGGAATATTAGCATCAATGTTTTCTGCAATAGTAGTCACTAAGCTTTTAATCGATTTATGGCTCCAGTATAGCTCTAAAACTACCCAGATATCGTTCTGATCGAAGATCTACGATTATCCTGCAGAGCAATTATGCTAAATGTTTGACCAAGTTAATTTATAAATCAAACTTTAAACCCGCGATAATGGCGCCAGACCATCCAAGATCTACTTGAATATCGTTATACTTATCGGCTTTTATTTTATAGTAAATTAAGTTGAAAAATTTATGCATTAAAGAAAGTCGTCAAGGCATCTAAAGGATTTTTTTAGTTGTATCCTAATTTTTTTAACCAGTAATACGTACTCACTGATGTCATATTGAAGTGCTTTCCCATTCCCAACAATGTGCAATTTGGATTAGCTTCAACATAATTTATAATTTCTTGAGTTGTAAATCTAGCCTTTTTATCGGATACTTTTTTGCCTAAATAATGGCTTTCTTGCTTGTATCGTTTGTACCAATTTTTTACGGTATTAGCTGCTATTTCAAATTTGATAGATGCCTTGCCGGCTGTTATTTCCTTGTTCCACGTATGTCATTACTTTCTGACGAAAATCTTTGCTATATGATGCTACCATTTTTCCTTTAATAATATCATACTATTACGCAAACTTCAATTTATTTTACTATGTTATAGTAAAGTTTAAATTATATGCAAAACATTTTGTATAATATTTAATATAAAAGTATATTTGTAAAACTTAATTAATATGCAATGATATTTGCGCTAAATTACTAGCTGCAGTAATAACGATAGGGTTTTGTAGCTGATGTTTAAACCAAGTAATTTGTCTTTTGGCGAAATGGCGGGTGTTTTGTTTAGCAATTTGACAAGCTTCCAAAAGGCTAATATGCCCTTTTAAATAGCTAGTTAGTTGCATTAGACCAAGGGTTTTTTTACTTGAAATGCTAAGTTGGTCGAAATTTTCGAGCAAAGAGCGCACCTCATCAATTGCCCCGTTTAAGATGAATTGATCGAACCTTTGATCGCACATTTGATACAACAACTCTCGCTCAGGGGAAACAAGTACAGTTTGAATGTTAAATCCGGCCAAGGGTTGATAAAAATTCTCGCTTGTGTAAAACGAGGTAATGGCTTTGCCAGTTTGCAGCAATACTTCGTATGCACGTTGCACGCGCTTACTATCTAGGGGGTTTAGGGCTTTGCTGGCTGGATCGAGCGCTATTAATTGTTGATGCATTTTTTCAGGCCCAAGATCTTGGTGCATCGAAGCTACCTTTTGTTTGACTTCGCCGGTAGTATCGGGAATTTTATGCATGCCCTGTATTAGTGCATTAATGTACATACCGCTGCCGCCGACTAAAATAATGGGTACATCTAGTGGTAAACTAGCTATTAGTGCTACTGCGTCTTGCACATACCTGGCTGCTGAGTAATGCCCCGTTGCATCGATGTAATTGTAAAGGTAGTGTGGTATGCAGGCTTTATCTTGCGCGCAAGGCGAGGCGCTTAAAATCGGCATTTGTTTATAAACCTGAATTGCATCGCCATTAATTATGACTCCGCCCATGCGCTTTGCAAGCTCGATTGCTGCTGCGGATTTACCGCTCGCTGTTGGCCCGCATAGCGCGATGAGTTTTCTCATTTTTTATAAGGATTGGCTGGCTTGATAAACGACAGGCGAATGGGTACACCGTCTAGCTCGAAAGACTCTCTAATGCTGCCAATTAGATATTTCTTGTAACTATCAGGTATGATGTCGGCCTGGTTGCTGAAAAATTTAAACATTGGTGGTCTTGCGCACACTTGGGTGCAGTACTTCAGCCTCATGGAACGACCAGTTTTTTGCATCGGCAGCGAGTGATTAGCCGTGGCGTATTCTAGCCATCTGTTGATTTTGCTGGTAGGAATTTTAGTATTCCATTTGCGATATAAATCTATCGCAGCATTGATTGGGGCAAGTAAATTCAGATTTTGCTCAGCTGAAATATAGATATCTGGCACGCCTTTAATTTGCGCTAATTGATTTTCTAAAATATAGGCTACTTCTTTTTTATAATTTGCTTTCTCTTGGATTAAATCCCATTTATTAAAGGCTACGACTAAACATTTACCTTCATCGATTGCAAGATTGGCAATTTTTAAATCTTGATCCTCCATGCCACAAGTAGCATCAATCATCAAGATAATGGTATTTGCTCTTCTTATGGCATTAATCGTTTGGCTGCAGCTCATGAGCTCTATTTGATCATCGATTTTACTTTTGCGCCTAAGCCCTGCGGTATCAATTAGCGTTATATCTTGCTCTTTATAGCACCAATCTACATCTACGCTATCTCGCGTTGTACCGGCAAATTTGCTGGTAAGCAGGCGATCTTCAGCGATAAGGGCATTAATGTAGGTAGACTTGCCGCTATTTGGTCTGCCGATAATTGCTAGTTTTAGCGTTTCGCTTTTAAATGAGTGGCGTTTTTTTTCTTCATGCTTGGCTCGCTCAATCTCTTTTCTTGATGGTTTGTAGCCAAGATATTCTTTTGTAGCAGAGGTAAATTTGATTCTATCTTTAATGGTTTCATAAAGCTGATCTAATCCAGATCCATGTTCTGCTGAAATCATAACTGGCTCACCAAAGCCTATTTTATAGTACTCCTTGCTAAGGACGATGGGTTTTTCGCATTTATTTACCGCAAATATGATTGGTTTTGCGCAAATTCGCACAAATTTTGCCAATTCCTCATCTAGCGGGGTAACGCCAACTTTGCCGTCTACTACAAACATTATCACATCGGCGTTGCTAATTATTTGCAACGATTTTTTTGCTGCCAAAGATTGTATCTGCTCAAGCTTTGAAGGTGTAAGCTTTACACGCAATGAAAGTGCTGTATCTTCGACTCCGGCAGTATCGGCAAGTTGAAAATATGCATCCCACAAATGGGCGTTAGCAATTTTATAGTCACGAGTCACTCCAGGATTTTCGTGTGTTATAGCTTTATCGCGCGTGATGTTGGTAAGTCTGTTGAATAATGTGGACTTACCCACGCTACTTCTGCCTATTAAAACAATTAGCATATTATTTATTTATGTTTTTGACTCAAAATTAAAGCTTTCAGTTCATTTAGGTTTTTAATCTGATAGCATCCATCTATCAATACTTTGTCGTTGCTGGCCATGACGATCATCTCGAAACCCAGTCTTTTTGCTTCGTTAATGCGTGA
>CANGHM010000033.1 GCA_947453775.1 Rickettsiales bacterium
AATCGCCTAGCTGATCTTGATTTACGTGATTTTTTATTTGCTCAATCGACATTGCGCCATAATCTATAGCTGTGCGACAAGCGCTAGGGGGAGTTACTATACCCATTTCTATTGCGCTATGATAGCTGCTTAAAGCTATACTACTGAGTATAATTAGCATTGTAAGCTTAAATGCACGCTCTTGCCATTTGGGAAATGCGATTGCTGCACTTGAGCAAAGTATAAGCAAGGCGTAAGGAGCTCTTTGATAAAGGCAAAAAATACATGGCTTAAAACCTAGCTTTTCTGCGATGACTGCTGCTAGCAGACTGCAAACCGACAATATAATGATGCAGATAAAGAAAGTTGGGTAACTTAAATTTAGTAATGTATGAATTCTTTGTTTCATGTTTTTGCTTGATCTGAAGAACAATTGCACTGGTTTTTATGCTACTTCTGGAGTATAATCTATTGTAGCAAAATGCAAAAATTTATATGACAATAAACATAACATTTCCTAATAACGATACTAAAGTTTTTAGCAAAGGTGTCACAGGTCTAGATATAGCTAAGTCTATCTCTAGTAGCTTGGTTAAAAAATCTCTTGCCGTGATGATTAATGGCACATTAGCTGATTTGCGTGATCCAATTAACTTAGATGCGCAATTAAAGATTATTACTACTGAAGATCCCCATGCGCTGGAGATTTTGCGCCACGATGCTGCGCATATTTTAGCCCAAGCTGCAAAAAGAGTTTTTCCTGATCTGCAGGTAACTATTGGTCCGGCGATTGAAAAGGGTTTTTACTACGATTTCGCTTGCAAAGAGCCTTTAACTTTAAATGATTTAGATTTAATTGAGCAGCAAATGCATGCTATAGTTAAAGAAAATCAACCTTTTGAAAAGATGGTTTGGACCAAGCAAGAGGCAATCGAGTATTTTACCTCCATTAAAGAAGATTACAAGGTCCAGATCATAGACTCAATTCCTGATGATCAAGAAATTAGTGTCTATAGACAAGGTGATTTTATCGATTTATGCCGAGGTCCTCACGCTGTTTCTACCGGATATGTAAAATATTTTAAGCTAATGAAATTAGCCGGAGCTTACTGGCGGGGTGATAGTAAAAATCAGATGCTACAAAGAGTTTATGGTACTGCGTGGTTTTCTCAAAGCCAGCTAGATGATTACTTACACTTGCTTCAAGAGGCTGAAAAGCGCGATCATAGAAAAATTGGTAAGGAGTTAGATTTATTTCACTTGCAAGAGGAGGCCCAAGGAATGGTTTTTTGGCATCACAAAGGCTATACTATTTGGCGTATTATTGAAAATTATATTCGAAAAAAACTTGAGCAACATGGATATATAGAGGTAAAAACTCCTACTTTAGCAGACCGCAAATTATGGGAGGCATCAGGTCACTGGGATAAGTTTCGTCAAAATATGTTTACCTCTGAGGTGGCTGATGAAACTTTTGCCCTTAAGCCGATGAATTGCCCCTTGCATATCCAAATTTTCAAGCAAGGTATTAAAAGTTATAAAGATCTGCCTTTGCGTATGGCGGAATTTGGCTCTTGCCATAGATATGAACCTTCTGGATCATTGCATGGTATTTTAAGGGTGCGTAATTTTACTCAAGACGATGCGCATATTTTTTGTACTGAAGATCAAATAGTTGATGAAACGATTAAATTTTGTAAATTACTGTTAGAAGTATACAAAGATTTTGGCTTTACCAATGTGCCGGTTAAATTTTCTGACAGGCCCGATGTGAGAGCCGGAAGCGACGAGGTTTGGGATAAGGCTGAGGAGTCTTTAAAGCAAGCCTTGCAGGCTGCTGGCCTTGAGTATACGCTCAATCCAGGGGAGGGGGCTTTTTATGGACCTAAGCTAGAGTTTGTACTGCAAGATGCTGTAGGGCGCGACTGGCAGCTTGGCACATTCCAGCTAGATTTTATATTGCCTGAAAGGCTCAATGCTACATATATTGCCAAAGACGGAACCAAGCAGCGTCCGGTAATGATACACAGAGCAATAATTGGAACTTTCGAGAGATTTATCGGAATGTTACTAGAGCACTACACTGGCCGCTTACCGCTATGGTTGTCTCCTATTCAAGTTGCGATCGCTACTGTTACTAACAGTGTTGATGAATATGCAAAATCAGTGTATGATGATTTAAGTGCTAGTGGTGCGAGGTGTAGTCTTGATATTTCATCTGATAAAATTAGTTATAAAATTCGTAATTTGTTTGTACAAAAAATTCCAATTATTGTTATTCTAGGTCAAGAAGAAGCGCAGCAAAATATCTTAACTGTGAAAAGAGTTGGAGGCGCCACTCAAGAGGAAGTAAAAATGTCTACATCAGAACTGATAAAATTTATAGAAAATGCAAATTAATATGATCACTCGATGAAAAGCAGTAACAGTAATGCCCCGAAGGTTAATCACGCTATTCGCGCAAAGCAAGTTCGCTTAATTGACCAAGATGGTCAAATGATTGGTATAGTTAGTATTGAAAAAGCCATGCAAACTGCACAAAGTGTTGGTTTGGATTTGGTTGAAATATCTCCTAACGTTGAGCCTCCTGTATGCAAAATATTGGACTACGGCAAATTTAGATACGAAGCTAAGCAAAAAGCTCACAAAGCCAAACAAAATCAAAAAACTACATCTATTAAAGAAATGCGCTTTAGGCCAAATATTGGCGTAGGTGATTTGCAGACTAAAATTCGCAATATTCGTAAATTTCTAGAAGATGGCGATAAGGTTAAGGTCTCAGTGGTATTTCGCGGCAGAGAGATTACTCATACCCAGATAGGTATTGCTCTTGCAGAGCGCATTATTGAGTCAGTAGTCGATATTGCCGCTCCTGAGCAGCAGCCAAAAATGGAGGGTAATTTCTTTGTTATGATGCTTGTGGTAAAAAAACAATAATATTTCACAAAGGCCTTGATAACTCATTTGAGTTGGATACTATAAGTCAATTGATTTAAGGTTTGCTTGCTTCCACATTTGCTTTAGCCTATGCAGAATAGTGCTATAGGTTACTTCTAGTATCAAACTTCAACTTAATTTACGTATGCCAAGGGTTAGCTAGAAAAGCTACGCAACGTCCCTTAGCTAATTTCAATGAGTTATTTTGAGAGTGTTGCTTAAGCAGAATGGCTATATATATTAACCATACTGCCTTTTTGCACTACTCCCCCTGCGCTTGCGGTAAAAAGCTCAGCTAACAGATTTTGCAGATAATCGTTTTTCGGCAAAATGCATTTACCAGCTGATCTTGTTAAGAACAGCATTAGCGCATAAGCTCCGCTACCGACTACTCTTAGCGATTCTAGATGCACTTGCTGCTCATTGAGCATCTCCAGTAATGCATGAGTGATATAATCTGTAGAATATAAGTTATTTACAGACGAAAGTTCAACTCTATAGCGACGAGAGCTTGTATCTTCTGTCCATGCATCTTTAGCAGTACCATAGCAAATTTGATCCAAACAAGGAAAATACATTAATCCAGTGTTTATGCGTTGATTATTTTTTAGTGTAGATAGTAAAATTGTCGAACCAAAAAATGGCGATAAATTGCGCATATTGTCTATGCCATTAATCGCATCAAACATTATATATGAATCTTGGCCTTCTAATTGGTTGGGCTCATTAGAAAGCACCAATTTATATTCTGGAAAATATCTTTGGCACTCAAATATTATGTCATTTATGAGACGTTCTCGCGAAAAAGTAATAAAATTATTAATTCGAGCAGCATCGTGTTTAAAATGCTTGATTTCATGAAAATCACGCAATAGCGCAGTTGAAGCTCTGCGCAAAGCTTTAGTAAGGATGTCAATCTTCATATATTTAGCGAAATTTAGCTCTGAAAAATTCTATTATATCACGAGCTTCTTCAGAAAAGCTAAAAACTTTGCATAATCTTCCATTTTCATCTAATACGTAAATAAAAGAGGAGTGATTGAGCATATAATTTTCTTTGTCGCTGGCATCGTCCCTAGCATAATAAACATTAAACAAAGCTGCAACTTGCGCTATGCTAGCATCGTTACCAGTCAGTGCAATTATTTCTGGTGAAAAATAATCTATGTATTTGTTCAAAACTTCAGGAGTATCCCTTGCTGGATCTACAGTAATAAAAACAGCATTAAAATCAATACCATATCTTTTTAGAACCTGAGTTACAGAGGCGAGTTTAGTTAACGATATAGGACATATATCTGGACAAAAAGTAAATCCAAAATATATTAAGGTTGGCTTTCCCTTAAGAGTTTGGGCGTGAAAATTCTTACCGTTTTTATCCGATAAAGTAAAGTTTAGTAAATCTTGCCCATGGTGATCGACTAGTGTTTTATCGGACTTAAATTGGGAGCGCTTTTTATGTGGTAACGTAAAAAATACGTATAAAGCAGAGATTAAAACTATACATATTAATCCTAAAATTGATAAATAATTTTCTACAGTTTTTTTATTCATAATTAATCTTTTAAAAAATTGGCTATTTCTATAGCGCCATAACTAAAAACGCTCTTTGCTCCTGCTCTTTTAATGCAGAATAAACTTTCGAGTAAAACTGATGCAAAATCTAGACCAAACTTTTGAGCATAATCTTTGAGCATTACATATTCAGCACTAACTTGATAAGCAAATATCGGTATATCAAAATTTTGTTTTGCATTTGCAATAATATCCAAGCAGAAAATAGCTGGTTTAATCAAAATTATATCTGCTGCCTCGTTGATATCGATCTGTATCTGGCGCATCGCCTCTATGCTATTGCGCACATCCATTTGATAAGTTGATTTATCGGTGTAAGTAGCATTAGTGTTAGAGCTAATAGTGGCGCGAAACGGTGCATAAAATTTTGAGGCATATTTTGCAGCGTAAGATATGATGCCTATATCTTGAAAATTATGTTTATCCAAATAAGCTCTTAAATACCCTATCCGGCCATCCATCATATCTGATGGGGCGATAAAATCAGCTCCACTTTCAGCCAGGCTTAAGGCTTGCTGAGCTAAAATTTTTAAAGTTTCGTCGTTGTCTACATCGCTGCTATCTGGATTTAAAATACCATCGTGGCCGTGGCTAGTATATGGATCTAATGCTACATCGCATATTACACCTATATCGTTTTTAAAATGCTCCTTAAGTATCCTGACTGCTTGGCAGACTAGATTGCCCGGATTAAAGCTTTCTTGCGCAAATGGACTTTTTTTATGATCTGATATTTTTGGAAAAAGACTTATGGCCCTAATACCTAGCTCTTGAGCTTTGCTTACCTGGCGAATTAATTGCTCTATTGTTAAAACCGGCAAAGCATTTTCCACTTTATCTGGACCAGTTTGATCGGAGATAAAAATAGGATAAATTAAATCATTAATATGAAATGCGCTCTCAGATACTAAATCTCTTAGCCATGCATGTTTTCTATTCCTTCTTGTTCTGATCATTGAAGATATATAGCTTATATAATAATATGATGGTATTATAGCATAAGAAAAGATTTGTTGCAAATTAATTGTTCCTGTAATTTTTAAGAAAAATTAGGCAATTCATTATTGCCCCACAATTTTATGAAAAAACGGTTTGGCTAAGATTTAGATGAAATATTAAAAATATTTTTAAGTCTATCTATCTGCCCTTTGGGATTTAATCCTTGATAAATATAGCTGCCAGTAACAATAAAATTTGCACCAGCTTGTAGAATTTGGTTTAATATTTTGTCGTTTATGCCTCCATCTACAGCTAACAAAGTATCTTTACTGATAATTTTAGCTAAATTTTTGATTTTATCTATTTGTGTATCTATAAAATTTTGACCACTAAAGCCTGGATTTACACTCATGACTAAAACCAAATCTACTAGATCTAGTACATATTGAATGGCGCTATGAGGGGTGGATGGTAAAAGCGCCACTCCTGCTTTGATGCCACATTGTTTAATCTGATATAAAGTTTTATGCAAATGCTGAGTACTTTCAATATGTACGGTTAAAATCTCGACGCCAGCATCAGCAAATTGTTGCAAATGATTTTCGGGATTGCTAACCATTAAATGTACATCTAAGGGTAGATGGGTCATTTTTTTTAATGCTAAAACCAGATTAGCGCCAAAGTTAATATTTGGCACGAAATGGCCATCCATTATATCTATATGTAAAAAATCCACTCCACTTTTTTCTAAAATTCTCACCTCTTCCTCCAGGCGCAATATATTTGCTGATAGTATTGAGGCGGATAAAAATTTTTTCATGACTTAAAGGTTATAGTTTA
>CANGHM010000034.1 GCA_947453775.1 Rickettsiales bacterium
ACTTTATGCCTACGCAGAAGCTACAGTGCCAAAAATTACCGTTATTACCAGAAAAGCTTACGGAGGGGCTTATATTGTTATGAGCTCTAAACACCTTGGAGCTGACGTTAATTACGCTTGGTCTAATGCTGAAATTGCCGTAATGGGAGCAAGGAGCGCTGTCGATATTATCTATAGCAAAGAAATAAAAACTAATCCTGATTTTAAGCAGCATAAGATTGAAGAATATCAAGACAACATAGTCTCACCATTTGTAGCAGCAAGCAAAGGTTATATAGACGGCATAATCTCGCCACAAGAAACAAGATCAAAAATTTGCAAAGCGCTAAGCATGCTACATAGCAAGAAAGTTTTGACGCCACCAAAAAAACATGACAATTTACCTTTATGAGCAAAGCAGTTTTTGAAAAAGTTCTTATTGCAAACAGAGGCGAGATAGCTATTCGTATTATCAAAACGCTCAAAAAAATGGGCATTAAATCTGTTGCCGTATACTCTGAAGCTGACAGTAATTCGATGTATGTGAAGATGGCCGATGAGGCCCTTTATATCGGCAATTCACCTGCTACAGAAAGCTATCTTTCGATTAATAAAATTATAGGAGCAATTAGAAGTAGTGGGGCGCAAGCGGTGCATCCCGGATATGGCTTTTTATCGGAAAATGCTAATTTTGCCGCAGCGCTTAAACGCGAACAAGTAGCGCTCATTGGCCCTAGCCCCAAAGCTATTAAGCAAATGGGCGATAAAATAGAGGCAAAAAAAATTGCAATTAATGCTGGCATAAATACCGTGCCAGGCTATATCGGCATTATAGACGATGCACAACAAGCAAACGAAATTGCCTCTGGTCTTGGCTTTCCAGTAATCGTTAAAGCAGCAGCTGGCGGAGGGGGGCGCGGTATGCGCATTGTGCACAACAGTCAAGAAATGCAAGCTGCATATAGTTCAGCTAGTCTTGAAGCGCTCAATAGCTTTGATGATAGCCGATTGTTTATTGAAAAATTTATCGAAAAACCAAGGCATATCGAGATACAAATTTTAGCTGATAAGCAAGGCAATATAGTGTGCTTAGGTGAGCGAGAATGCTCAATTCAACGTCATCATCAAAAAATCATCGAAGAAGCCCCAAGTCCTTTTATCGACGAAGAAATAAGGCAAAAAATGTTTACTCAGTCCATAGCTCTAGCCAAAGAGGTTGGTTACTACTCCGCTGGTACTGTTGAATTTATTTTAGATGAAGATAAAAATTTTTACTTTCTTGAAATGAACACCAGACTGCAAGTAGAGCATCCAGTAACAGAGCTTGTCACTGGCATAGATATAGTCCAGGAGATGGTTAACATTGCAGCTGGCAAAAAGCTCTCGTTTTCTCAAAACGATCTGCAGCTTAATGGTCATGCTATTGAGTGTCGCATTTATGCTGAAGATCCACTAAGGGGCTTTTTACCATCCAGCGGACGCATATCTGACTATGAAGAGCCAATTAGAAGCGCGAATTTACGCATCGACACATCGGTTGAACCAGGCAGTGAAGTTAGTATGTTTTACGACCCCATGATTGCCAAACTTTGCACACACGATCAAACTCGCCTGGATGCCATTCAAAGAATGAAATTTGCACTAAGCACATTTATGATCAGGGGCATAGCCCACAATATTAGCTTTTTGGAGGCAATTATCAATCATCAAAGATTCATAGACGGCAATATTAACACTAATTTTATAGCTGAAGAGTATCCAGACGGCTTTGCTGGCGCAGGCATGACCTCAGAGCTGACTCAAATTTTCCTTGGCACAACTATTTTTATTTTTATCGCTGAGCAAAAACGACTCGCCAACATTCCGGGGCAACTTACTAACCAAATTAACCGCATAGGCACCAGGTGGATTGTAAGTATCGACGACCAGCTATTGCCCGTGGTGATTAAACCGATTGATCACGGCTACAAAATTCGCTCCGAAACGCAAAAGATCTATATTAACAGTCACTGGACCATAGGCAATCGAATTTTTAAGGCTGTGGTAAATGGCATTAGTATTAACGTGAAAATCGAACACATCAGGGGCGGTTATTTGCTTACTTGCAGGGGAGTAATAGCCAAAACCCTTGTGCGCTCAACCAGAGTAGCTGAGTTAGAGGCCTTGCTACCCGCTAAAAAAACTACTAGCTTTAAACGCGAACTAAAAGCTCCCTTAACTGGAACAATAGTAGATATTAAAGTGCAAGAAGGGGCGCAAATCACGCAAGGACAAGAGCTTGTTGTATTAACGGCTATGAAAATGGAAAACATTATTTTAGCTGAGCACGATGCCAAAGTGATGAAAATAGAAGTTAAAGCTGGTGAAAATGTTAGCGCTGGGCAAAAAATGATGGAATTTAGTAAAATTTAACCCCCATATTAAACTCAATTGCAGTTTGACAATTAAAAAAATGCATTTATCGCTACCCCACTTAACAAATAGTCAGCGATAAAGTTGCAACCAAATTAATTTATTATCAATTTCTCGCCCCCTTAGCGCCCTAAATTTTAGCCCAAAAGATTGCTAAATAAATTAATACACATAATTTTTACAATGCAAAATGAGTGCGAGCAATCTATTGGAGCACTAAATAACTAATTTTTATTAAGTTTAAAAAATTTTTATCAATTTAATAAAAAAAACTTACAATAAATAACGCTATTAGTTTGTTTTTAAATTGTAATTCTAGATTAAAACTTTCTGTATATCCTATAAATATACTATTATCATTAATCTATACACCTTGAGAATATATCACATTGCAAATTTAATTGAAATTTTTTAATGATCAAGACTTGTTATATTAACATTAATATTGTATTATAATTAGGTGTGGTAAAAATCACTATTCAACTAAAATGAGGTAATTTGATGTTAAAATTCTTCAAATCATTTGTAATGGGGCTCCTAGCAACATCTAGCCAAACCCAAACAATAAATACATCCACTTTAAGCACTTTTTCCAACTCGAAATTCGAGAACAAGGCAGATCTTCAGAATAAGGATTTTGGCATATTGAGCTTAAGCAGTTCTTTTAATTCAGAATTCCAGAGCAACGAAGATCTTCAAGATCAGGATTTTGACATATTAAATTTAAGCAGTTCTTTTAATTCAGAATTTCAGAGCAACGAAGATCTTCAAGATCAGGATTTTGACATATTGAGCTTAAGCAGTTCTTTTAATTCAGAATTTCAGAGCAACGAAGATCTTCAAGATCAAGATTTTGGCATATTGAATTTAAGCACTTCTTCTAATTCAGAATTCCAGAGCAACGAAGGTCTTCAAGATCAGGATACTAACCATTATTCCAATCTAAATATAAGCACCGATACATTTAGCCCGCAGACCAATGCATCTGAACAAAACAATACGTTTAGCGCAGAAACTAGCCAGTTGAATCTAAAAGTAGCAGCCACTAACCTTGCTTACAAGGTAAATAAAAAAGATTTTAGTGGACAAATAGAGGTATTTATAGAAAATAATAAAGGATGGCAAGTCATCACAGATTCCACGAAGTCAACAGATACAAATAAGTGTCATTACAAAGCTGTGGCGCTGATAAATCCTGAATCTAAAGAAGTATGTATAGCTACCGCAGGAACAAAAATGACTGACGCATGGGATCTATACGACGATGCATCACTTGCAATGGGATACCTTCCAAGCAAGATCAAGCCGATGGCAAAATTCATAGATAATGTCTTGAAGGAACTGCCAGGAGATCCAACTGAATACACCTTCTCTACTGCCGGTCACTCCTTAGGAGCAGTAATGACACATTTAACAGCCTGCGAAATAGCATCCAGGGGATTGAAGGTTTCAGAATGCGTGAGTTTTGATACACCTGGCTCAAAGCATGTAGTACAAAAAGCTATAAAAGAAAAAGTATTTACCGGTAGCCAAGAAATAGATCTTGATAAAATCGATATTGTAGAATTTAATGCGAAACCAAATCTAATCAACAGAGGCTTACCCCACGAAGCCGATGAATTTAATGTAAATATTAGTAAAAAACTACCCCAAGAGGAAACAAAGTCGGCACATTGGCTCAAAAAATTTGGCTTAGGGGAAATTTTAAAACTTGAAGAACATAAATTGAGCGAATTTGAAAAAGCCAAATATGCTCGTGTTGACGGTTGGCAGAATGCTAAAGACGCACCATTATTCGCAGCTAGTAAAAAAGACTTAGAGCTAATTCGCAATAGTAAAGCAGAGATGGTAACTCTATTCGAAGATGCTAAAGAAAACGACGATGTTGTAGAAATAGTAAAATATGATCACGAAATGCCATATTACCCATACGTAAATAATTTGGAAGGATCGTGGATGGGAATTGATGATTATGCAACCACATTTTCAGCAACCCCAGCATTTGACTCTTTCTCTATATAGTCAATTGATTTAAGCCTGATACCATAGTTAATTCAATTAAGGTTTAACAACTCAAGGCGAGCAACCCCTTTAGCACTATTTTCTCAGATAGCCTAAAGGGCAAGCTAGGTAAGTTACATCCCTCTCAAATCAATCAGCTATAAAGAGCGCAGATATAGTATTTTGAGTTAAGCAATTTTTATTAACTGTCCTTGCGGGCCACAAGTGAAGCAATCCAATAATGATTATTCTTTCTGAGTCACGCCTCTTATCTTGATGATATGCCAAGCAGAAATTGCTAATTTAACTTAATTGACTATGCAGCGTGATAATGAGGTAAAAAATTAATTTAAAAAATGCAATGTATTGATCAATCTTTAAAAATATAAATTCGTCGAGCTTTAAAGATATAATCGAGTACTTGACTATTGGGGGTATTTTTATTGGCTGGGTGATATTGTCAATTAAGTTGAAGTTTGATACTAAAAGCAACACCTTTAGAACTATTCTACATAGCGAAGAACGCAGTAAGGCAAGTTGAAAACCTCAACTTAATCGGCTGTATCTGCAGCATCAGAAGATAGTTAACATGCCGCATAAGTTAATCCAAGATCGATTGCTCGCGATAATTGTTCAGTTATTTTCAGAATAATAATTTGCAAGCAAGACCTTTAATGCTCTGCTCAATAGTAACTGTCAGCAAGTCAACTTGCGGCCTCAAATCAATTACATATAGAGCTTGTATAAAGAAAATAAAAAAGATATTCTAAGTGATATGGCGTTATTTTTTTCAACACTAAATGATAGTCATGTGATTTAAGGTTGACTACTTGCTAGCAGCAAAAAATGTTAAGCAAAGTGTGTGAATTTGAGTATGTAATTGCAATAGCTATAAAAAAATTTAACTTCAGGGTATAAAATAATATGCAAATTCCGATAGGTCATAAAGCTTTTGACTTTTCAACAAAAGCGATCATGCCAAACAACGAAATAGATTCAAATTTTAACTTATATAACTACGTGAAAAATAAAAAATGTATTTTATTTTTTTATCCGCTAGATTTCACATTTGTCTGCCCCTCCGAGATCATATCATTCAATAACCGCATAGGGCAGTTCACCGACGATCGCAACACCAAAGTAATAGGCATTAGCGTAGACTCGCACTATTCTCACCTGGCTTGGAAAAATACCCCTGTGAGTAAAGGCGGAATAGGTAACATACGCTTTCCACTTGTTTCGGACTTAAATAAAGATATCGCCAGAAACTATGGCATATTAAACCAAGATGGAGTATCGTATCGCGCAACAGTATTTATGGACGAAAACCTAATCATACGCCATATGTCTATTAACGACATGCCAATTGGCAGAAATGTGGATGAGATTTTGCGTATTGTAGACGCATGGGATCACTATAAAACACATGGCGAGGTGTGCCCAGCCGGCTGGCACAAAGGCGATGAAGCTATGCAAGAAAGTGCCGAAGGAGTCGCAGATTATCTTACCTCAAATGCTGCAAAACTATAAATGTTAAGCGGTATTTTTAAACCTAAATTTTCATCTTCCGCTTACCCCGAAGAGACCATCAATATACTGCGCCTTATTCGCAGTGAAAATGTAGGAAATAGGACTTTTTTTGACCTAATTAAAATCTTTGGCACAGCAACTAATGCTATTAGCCACATCCAAGAGATGTCCATGCAAGGGGGGCGTAAAAAACCCATCAAGCTATGCTCCTTGGACAGCGCAAGCCA
>CANGHM010000035.1 GCA_947453775.1 Rickettsiales bacterium
TAGCCATTTAATTAGCGCAATTGAAGAGGCAACTAAAGTAAAATCTACAGAAGAAAATAAATTTTCGCACCGTATTATTGCTGATCATTTAAGATCCTGCTGTTTTTTAATTGCTGATGGAATTTTACCTTCTAACGAAGGAAGAGGATATGTGCTAAGACGCATTATGCGCAGAAGTATGAGGCACATACATCAATTAGGTGCCAAAGAGCCTCTTATGCACACCTTAGTTGCGCAGCTTAATAAACTTATGGCAGATACCTACCCCGAACTTTTGCGCGCAAATACTCTAATTACCCAGACACTGTATAGTGAAGAGGTAAAATTTAGGCAGACTCTGTCCAAAGGATTAAAATTACTCGAAGAAGATATTGCCCAAATGCCAGATAGTAAAATTTTTTCCGGACATACTGCATTTAAACTTTATGACACTTATGGATTTCCGCTTGATTTAACCCAAGATATATTAAAAAGCAAAAATATTCAAGTCGATACCGCCGCATTTGATACTAGCATGCAAGAGCAAAAACAACGAGCCCGTCAATCTTGGAGTGGTTCGGGCGAGCTTAAGCAGCAAGAAATTTGGTTTGAAATCGAAAACAGCCTGGGAGCTACAGAGTTTTTAGGTTATAGCTTTAATGCTTTAGAAGCTAATGTGGTAGCCTTAATTAGCGATAATAAGCAAATTCAGAGCATCCATGCCAAGCAAGATAACAATCAACAATATGAAAATCAAAAGGATCAAGAATTCTGGCTTATTGCCAATCAAACACCTTTTTATGCAGAGTCTGGTGGGCAAAAAGGCGATATCGGTGAAATAATTGGAAAGAATTTTAGTGCAAAGGTGATCGATACCAAAAAATTCTTAAATTTACATGCTCATCTTTGTATTTTAGAAAGTGGCTGCGTTAGCGTTGGTAGTGCAGCCAATTTTGTGATCGAAGAAAATTATCGCAACAACTTAAGGCGCAACCACACCGCAACCCATCTGTTACACAGCGCATTAAAACAAGTTTTAGGCCCTCAGGTAATTCAAAAAGGCTCATTAGTTAGCTGCGATAAACTAAGATTCGACATCAACCATCATCAACCAATTAACCTTACCCAAATCGAGCAAATCGAGCAAATCGTAAACGAGGCTATAATCGCTAATTTAGAAGTAACAACAACCTTGATGACTAAAGATGATGCTATATCTAGCGGAGCGTTAGCCTTATTTGGTGAAAAATACGATGATCAAGTCAGGGTTGTATCAGCTGGGTCTGAAAGCATGAAATTTTCAGTTGAGCTTTGTGGAGGCACTCACGTTTCTCGCACAGGAGATATCGGACTATTTAAGATAATATATGAAAGCTCAATAGCATCAGGCATCAGGCGCATTGAAGCTTTAACTGGCAGCTTTGCACTTAAAGTGATGCAAGAAAATTGGCAAATTGTCAATCAAGCATCGTTATTGCTACAAACTAATGTAGATAATATGCTCAAAAAGATTGAAGATACTACCAACCTTCTTCTTGAGGCTCAAAAACAAATCTCAAACTTGCAAATTAAGCTACTTACCGAGGAATTTACTCAGCAAGCTGAAATTTCGCAAATCAAGAACATTACCCTAATGCAAGTGGTGTTTGAAAATAAAGACAATAAAGGCTTAAAGAGTGCGTTAGAAAATATTGTGCAAAAATCGACAAATCACATTGCTATTGTACTAAACAATACAGCTACAAACTCAAGCCTAATGGTTGCTGTTAGCTGCGATCTGCAGAAAAATCTTGCCGCAAATATTTTGCTAAAAAGCATGCTGCAGACTATGGAGGGCAATGGAGGAGGAAGTAAAAACTTTGCTCAAGGCAGCTGCAAGAGCAATGCCTTATGCGATATAAAAAAGATAATTTTGGAGACTATAACAAAGGATTAATGTTATTTGCCATGCTTTTTGAATCCAATTAAAATAAACTTTTGAAATATAACATAAGTTTATTTTCTTTAGTAAATTCATTGTCATTGATACCCCATAAAGATTTACGCTCTATCCATCCTTTGTGCGAGCTGCACTTTACTTTGCAAAATTTTGTACTACAGTAATTTAGAAAATCGCATCGAACCTCAGATGCAACGTGAGCGATACAATTAGCATCAGAAAAAGGACTAGATAGTAAAAAAATAGGTTTGCTACTTTTTACAATAACTGAACGCTTGCGAGAAAGTAGACTCACGTGAATCCAGCTTACGTCGCCATCTATATCAATTATCTGGCGCCAATGGTTTGATTCCTGCAATATTTTAATTGGCTCTGATTTTTTGATGTAAAGTAAAGATACTGGATATTGCAGGCCAGGTCCAACTCTAGCATTGGCCTGATTGGACCTAATAGTAGCAAATTTATAAACTTTAGTAGCATCAGATTTTGGTAAAAGAGCTTTAGCCGGAGTTGGCTTTAATTTGGTTTTATATTGCTTACTATTATCCTGAGGCGCAATAGGCTTATTTTTGCCAGCAGAAAAGCATAAATGCGTATTAAAATACGATAAAAGCACAATATACAGCAAAAGCTTAAGATTCTTCGATAATGCCACTTTCTTCACCATCTTTAGCTACTGTGTAATTTCCAGATCTGAAAAGTCCTTTTAATCTAGTGATTTCATAATCGCTCACCCCCAAATGCTTCAATGCTATTCCACCTAGCTGTAAGCCATTTTCATAATTTTCAGGCACAATAAAGCTAGCACCAGCTTGGTATAAACTTGATGCATTTTGTAAATTTAGCGCTCTGACGATAATTGTTACATCAGGAAAATTATTGGCGATAATTTTTGTTGCTTTATTGATCGTAATATCGTTGCTTAATGTTAAAATAACAACTGAAGCCCTTTGAGCACCTAAAGAAGTCAAGGTATTTAACTGGCTAATATCGCCACAAAAAGCTGAAAAACCCAGATCAGTTGCTCTTTTTACAGCTATTTCATCCACGTCGATCACAATATAGTTCACGTTTTCATATTCTAGCAAGCGAGCAATCATTAAGCCGGCCTCGTTAAATCCACCTATAATTACATGATTAGCTAAATCTCTAGTATTATTGGCTAAAGAGTCTAGTGGTTTGATAATTTTAGCATCCAATTTTTCAGCTATCTTACTACCCACAATAGCAAGCAGCGGAGTAAGTGCCATGGTACAAGTTACCACTAAGAGCAAAATTCTTCCTGTAGCATTAGGAATAATGCCGTTAGCCATAGCTAAGTTAAATAAAATAAAGGCAAACTCCCCCCCTTGCGAAAGTAGTAACCCTGAAGAGATTGCCACCCCCATGCTAAAGGAGAACAATCGACACAAGCAAGCAATAATTAGAGCTTTAATAAAAATAATGGCAAAAGAGACCGCTAAAATTACCCCTAGCTGACGATACATTTCTTGAATATTAATATTCATTCCTACCGACATAAAAAATAACCCCAGCAATAAACCCTTAAATGGATTAATACTTTCTTCGGCTGCCACTCTAAATTCAGTTTCTGCAACTAAAATTCCCGCCATAAAAGCCCCAAGCGCAAGAGAAAGACCAAGATGCTCGGTTCCCCACGCAGCACTTAAGCAAATTAGCAATGTAGCGGCAATAAAAATTTCGTTGTTAGCCTGTACGCTACCTGAAGAGATAAAATTAAAAATTGGCCGCAAAAATAACCTACCACAAGTAAAAATCACCATTAGCACAGCAATAGCTTTCACAAAAGACATACTTACAGCATAAACTATCGAGCTGGTTTGGGTCTCGCCTGAAAGAATAGGAATAATAACCAGCAAAGGTACAACAATAAAATCTTGCTGAAGTAAAATCGCCAAAGAAACCCTGCCAAGTTGAGTGTTTTGCTTACCTCTTTCCTCAATTACTTGCAATACTATTGCTGTGGATGAAAGCGCCAAACCACAGCCAATAATAAATGATGCATTAACATTGTGAGTAAAATAAAACGTGCCTCCACCAATTAACAAAGCAGAGCATATCACCTGTAAAGAGCCTAGCCCAAAAACATATTTTCGCATGCTCTTTAAGCGCTCAAAAGATAGCTCAAGACCAATTGCAAAAAGCAAAAACACCACTCCAAATTCTGCTAAAAAATGTACCTGAGTAGAAGTAACAATATTTAAACCATGGTCGCCAATTATCCCCCCTGCAACCAAATATCCAAGCACTGGACTAAGTCTGAGGGTTTTAAACAGCATAACAACGCATATAGCCGTTGTAATTAATATTAAAATGCTAGGTAAAATGCCTAAATTATTCATCCAATCTTATTTCAAACCTTTAATACGTATTATACCATTTAACTATGTTAAAATACAAGATTTTAGCACACGTAAAGCAAACTTAATTTTTTCATCAATATCTAAACCTCCTCTCCTGGATCTTGAAGCTCGCCAAGAAAAGATGAAGTGTGTTTGTCCAATAATTTACAAGTACCACGCTCAACTTCATCAATAATTTCTTGATGAGTACATCCTATTGCCTGATGCAATGAATAAAAACCAGGGTGAATGATTCCACGAACTGAAACAACAGGAACTGGAACAACAGAAACTGAAACAACAGGAACTGGAACAACAGAAACTGAAACAAATAGTTTTTTTACTTCCTCATGTATGAATTCTGTCTTATCCCATAATAATTGGACTGCCTTGAAACAATCATTATCCTCAGTAACATCTTTAGCAATAGCATGATAATTTTTTAAAGCTATATCTAAAGGATTAAGCTTATCATTATTAGCTGTATTGTACCACTTGTGGCGGCAGGCATCCGATACAATAAAATCTAACACTTGCTTTAAATAGCCTGACTTTATATCGCTTAGCATTAGCCATTCGTGTAGTGGTGTATTGCCATGTTCATTACAATAATTCCTTTCATTAAGACGAGAGGGGTGCACTAAAAATTTAAAAGCCTCTATCCGATGTTCCCTTATAGACGCACTTATGAGATTTCTGAACGCAAGTGATTCCTGATCCAAATCAGATTTTAAGAGCTTACCCAACAACAAATCATTTAATGAAGAACCTGTTAGATCCTTTAAAAAAATGAATAGTTGATCAGTGTTACTTATTTTTGTTTTTTTTCGCAACAAATCAATTGCATGATAATATTTGCCCACTATTGATTTTCGCATTGCCTCAAGATCTAAGTCTAATCGCATCCAAAAGATTATGTCTATAGGCATTAAAGGGATTTTATACATAATGTCGACTATATCTGAGACATTTTTTTTCGAATCTACATCCTCAGACATTGCTTTTTGGAGGATTGCTTTTATCTTATCGAGGATTGTTACTGCAGAATCGGAAGGTTCTGCTGATGCGATGATTGCTTTTATCTTATCGAGGATTGCTGTTATCTTGTCGAGGATTGCTGCAGAATCGGAAGGTTCTGCTGATGCGATGATTGCTTTTATCTGTTGGAGGATTGCTGTTGATATGGGGATTGGTATTATATGTTGGAGGATTGCTGTTATCTGCTGGAGGATTGCTGTTGATGTGAGGGGTGCTATAGGATCTCTAAATTTTGTTGATTTAGAGAGCTCATGATATTTTACGTATTGTTTAACAGCCAAATCCAATCCTCTTAATCCATTTTGATTGCGCTTATCAGGATCGGCGCCGTGTTTTAGTAAAAGTTCTATAATATCTACGTTAGCTTGCTCAGCAACATAATGCAACGCGGTATAACCATCACCATTTCCTTGATTAACATAGTGAGTAAGTTTTTCATCACCAAATTTTGTTTTAATGATTGGAAGTATCTTTTCTATAGATCCACTATCGCCTTGCTGGGCAAATGCCATTAAAAGAGTTTCATTATTAACTTTGGACGCAATGCCAAAAAACATATCATACCAATGCATAGCCACTGGCCCCCCCCACGTACTACCTGAAGTAAATTTGACCCATTGAAACAAAGTAAATTTTGGCACTTCAAAAAATAACACCGGTACCCAAAAAGATAACTGCATCATAGCACTTTTTACCTCTTCTAGAGTAGCTCTTTTCAAATCAATTGCTTTTATATATTTGTACAA
>CANGHM010000036.1 GCA_947453775.1 Rickettsiales bacterium
GATTTAGTAGGCAGCAAAATCACATCCATTACTAGAAGGGCAAAATATCTGCAGATTTTTTTTGACAATGATCATGCTTTGCTAATACACCTAGGCATGAGCGGCAGACTGTTGGTATACGATAAAGACTATCAGCCAGAAAAACATGACCATGTGCTTTTTTATTTTGATCACAACAGATGCCTGGTATATAACGACCCTAGAAAATTTGGGTTTATCGATATAGCTAAAACCCAAGAGCTAGCCGCCCACAAAGCTTTAGCAAATCTTGGTATTGAGCCTTTGGATGATGCTTTTGACGCACAGTATTTGAGCGACTTGCTCAGCAATTCTTCCACTCCAATCAAAGTGTTTTTAATGAACAACGCCTTTATTGTTGGCATTGGCAATATCTACGCTAGTGAAATACTATTTCAATGCAAAATCCACCCCTCAAAGTCAGCAAACCTGCTTAATAAAGATCAGATTACCAAGCTTAGTCAAAATATTAAGCAAGTTCTAATCGATGCTATAACGGCCGGTGGCTCAACGATTCGAAATTTCCTTAATCCTAGCGGGGATAAAGGTCAATTTAGCAGCAATTTTAATGTTTATGGACGGCAGAATCAAAATTGCATAGTTTGCACAAGCACAATCCAAAAACTTATCATGGCACAAAGATCAACTTTTTTTTGCCCCTCTTGCCAAAGCTATAGTCAATCAAGTTGAAGTTTGATACTAGAAGCAATGCATTTAACGCTATTATACATAGGCTAAAGCAAAGCCGAGGCAAGCCAGCAAACCTCAAATCAATTGACTATGAATATCAGATATTGCTACAGTATATCAGTTAGTCTATAATCGATATTATAAGAACGGTCCTTTATGCAATATAGCTTTATTGAAACAAAATCAATTAATCCCAAGCCAACAAAGCTTGCGGTTTTATTACATGGGGTGGGCTCAGATGCTAAGGATCTTGCAATGATTATCCCTCACATGCAAAAGACTTTACCAAGCGTGCATTTTATTGCCCTAAACGGCATTCAGCCTTACGATATGGCCAATTTTGGATATCAGTGGTTTAGCTTCAAGGACAGATCTCCAGAATCTATGCAAACACAAGCTGATCAATCACTACCTTTAGTGATGAAGTTTTTACAAATGCATCTTGACCTGTTAGGCCTTGATTTTTCCGATCTGTTTTTAATCGGCTTTTCACAAGGAACCATGCTTGCAACTCATATTGGTATGTATGGGGGAAAGAAAATGGCTGGAATAGTTGGTTTTGCTGGTTCGATCATTCCTCCGCGCAAGCAAGCCAGTGGCCAATTGAGCGATCAACAAAAAACACCAATTTGCTTTATACATGGAGCCCAAGATAATGTGCTGAGTATAGATATAATGCGACAAAGTGCTGACTTTTTAAGTAAAATAGGCTTTACTGTATATAGCCATGAAATACAAAACCTGACGCATTCAATTGATATGCGCTCAATACAAATCGCTAACAATTTTATTTTGGAATTACTATGAGTTTAGATCGCACCGATAAAGAAGTATTTAACATACTGCAACAAGAGCTACAAAGACAAAGATCCTCAGTTGAGCTTATTGCTTCGGAAAACTTTGCCAGCCAAGCGGTAATGGCAGCGCAAGGGTCTGTGTTTACCAATAAATATGCCGAAGGATACTCGAAAAATCGCTATTATCAAGGATGCGCATTTGCCGATGAAATAGAAACTTTGGCCATAGCAAGAGCAAAAAAACTTTTTAACGCATCTTACGCCAACGTTCAACCACACTCAGGCTCTCAAGCCAACCAAGCAGTATTTTTAGCGCTACTAGAGCCGGGAGATACAATATTATCCATGGCACTAGATTGCGGTGGGCATTTAACACATGGCGCTGGTGTGAATTTGTCTGGCAAATGGTTTAATATTGTAAATTATAAGGTTGATCCAAAAACATATCTGATTGATTATAACGAGATAGAAAAATTGGCCCTAGAGCATAAACCCAAACTAATTATAGCTGGATATTCAGCCTATAGTCGGAGCTTAGATTTTCAAGCCTTTAGGACAATAGCCGATAAAGTAGGGGCTTATTTGTTAGCAGATATGGCTCATATTTCAGGATTAGTGGCAACCTCTCATCATCAAAGCCCTATTAATTTTGCAGATGTAGTAACTTCTACTACACACAAAACCCTAAGGGGCCCAAGAAGCGGCATTATACTTAGCAATTCCCCAGATATGGAAAAAAAATTAAATTCTGGTATATTTCCTGGACTACAAGGTGGGCCATTAATGCATGTTATTGCAGCCAAAGCCATTGCATTTGAAGAAAATCTTGATCCATCATTTACCCTATACATAGAGCAAGTAATTAAAAATAGTCGCTCATTTGCTAGCGCTTTAATCTCAAGAGGCTTAGATGTACTTACTGGAGGAACTGATAACCACATGTTTTTAGTCGACTTAAGACGCAACATGATGAGCGGTAAAGATCTAGCCAGCATCCTTGAGCAAGTTGGCATTACTTGCAATAAAAACTCCATTCCGTTTGATAAAACCTCGCCGTTTACCACTTCAGGCATCAGGCTAGGTACCGCAGCATGCACCACGCGAGGCTTTAAAGAGGCAGAATTCAGAATTATAGCAAACATTATTGCTGACATTATTGAAAGTATAAAAGCCGATAGCTACGACAAGCTAAAGGCCGATATCAAGCATCAAGTAGCATATTTACTCAAAAGCTTCCCACTATACCCTGGGCTATGATACTTGAGCTTTCAAGACTTAATTTAAAAGTTTTTGATAAAAGCTATGCCCAGCTAACTCATCTTTACACCCCCAGCATTATAATCCCAGATCAAGATTTTATACTCAGCACCCTGGGGGCAAAGACTCTTGCGCTAGCTAATCAAGTACATGGCCAAGAGGTCGCCTACGCCAGCGATAAATATATTATAAAAGATGCCGATGCTCTGGTAACCGACCAAGCGGGCGTTGCCCTTGGTATTAAAACTGCTGACTGCGTGTGCGCGCTTTTAGCATCAGCTGACTCAAAAGTCATTGGCGCTGTGCATTTAGGCTGGAGGAGCGCAATATCTGAGCTACTTGCCAATACAATTAAAATGATGCGGCAATTTTCTGCTGCCACAATTCTTGCCTACATCGCCCCTTGCATAAGGCAAAAATCATACCAAGTACAGCAAGATCTGTATCAATTAGCCTTAAAGCAAAAACCAATGAGTGAATTTTTTTTCAGTCATGTTGCAGCAAAACCAAATGATCAAATATATTTTGACCTACCAGGATTAGTAAAATGCGAGCTAAATATGCTAGGCATTACTAACATCCGCGATGATGGTATCGATACCTACACCTCCCAACACTGCTTCAGCTATAGGGCCGCATCTCACCGAGGGATTACCGAAACAGGCCGAATGCTTTCCTGCATAGCACTAAGATAGGTATAGCTGCATAGCCAGAAAACCAACCTCTAAAACTTTACTCCTGCTTTGAGCGAAATTAAATGGGAATAAGTTTTGGCAGAAAGTCGCCCAATATACTGCGCATCAAGCTCAAACAAGTGAGTTTTATAAGAAATTGCAGGATTCAATATCCCCGCTAACTCACTATCTTGCGCATCTAGCACTACCAAATCTTTGTGATCGTGTAGAGCAACTTCACCGATTGTATTATCGCATCTTAACCAGTTCTTGCTGCCACCAAGCTTTAAAGATGGAATAATTTGCTTACCATTTTGCTCGATGCGGTAAGCATATTTTATCGCCAATTCCGTCACAAAATTACTAACACAATAAGCCCTAAAGGCTGCATCTTTACTTGCATCAATATCTAGATAGCTATAAGATACATTAAAAAGTGGTATAAAATCGTGCTGTTGATAGTTCATGCGATACTGCACGCCTCCAACCAAGCCAGCAAGCGTTAGCTTGGATTGAGGACTTTTATTTGGATAATATCTCTGTGTTTGTACATATTGACCAGGACCATAAAATCCAATCAACGAGAATCCAACTTGATTAAACTGCATGCCACCATTTAATGAGAATATTGTAGCGTCCGCATTTACATTACTGTATTGAGTAGTAGCTTTATTTTTAGTAAAAGTTAATGCCCCCCCAAGAGCGTATTTTTTCTCAATCATAGCTTGCCATCCGACAGAGTAATTACTAGATGATGTTTTCTCTTTTTCATTTAGCCTATCTTTGCCCCACCCCCATGCACCACTGCACCAAAATTTAGACTCAAACTTTTTTTCATCACTCCCAGCAGCCACTAGCGCCAGACTATTATTTTGCCGATCAATAGAAGCTAGAACGCTTTGAGTAATATTGGGCAAAAATATTTCTCCCACCAACCGCTTTAACCTACCATTATTGCACTGCGTACATCCTGCGGTATTTTGCTCATTAGTAATCTGCTTTGTATCTACGTTTGCCCATTCATCTAGATCCGATAAACCATCTATTTGCTCACGGATTGGAATTATAGATATTTGTTGATTATTATCTTTATTCGCATACCTTTTTGCAGCATCATTGGCGCTTGATTTTGCCTCTTTAAGAGCAAAGATCTTCGGAGTACTTGGACGAGTCTCTGACTCATCCACAAGAGCTGCGACATAACTACTACTTATTTTCGCCTTTGTTTGGACACTACTCGCCGATTCCTCATTTTGTCGATCTTGCTCGATAGCTTTATTTAATTCACTAAAACTCTCAGCATCAAAACTCGATGAATTCTCTTCGAATTGGGATTGATCATCTGATAAAACGCCCTGCTTTATATCTACTAATTCCCGAAAATGATTCTGGTTCGATATAACTGGTTTTTTATCATTATTTTGATCTTGGGTAAAACCCCCCTCCCCACTAGCCGAAACATTATCGTTTTCTTGCTCATTAGGACTCTGCTTGTTATTTGCTAATACCTGGACACTATTCTGGTTGGATATAACTTGTTTGTTAGTATTGGATTGATCTTTGGTAGAGCTATCTTGAATACCATCTGACTCCGATGAAACAGACACTTGTTCAGGGATTGGCACTAAAGGATCTAATTGTTTAGATTTTAAAAGATCGTTCATTTCATTCTCTGCTTCGTTGGCCTTTCGAATTTGATATTCTCTTTCATCTAAAAGCCATTTTTCTTTTTTTGCTCGTTGATCTTTTTCTTGGTTGAAAATTCCTAATTTTCCCTTTATCTCCATAACTCTTGTGATGTGACCAACCAATTTACCCTTCTGCTCAGAATTTAGATTATTGCTATTAACAACAATATCTTGAAGTTGCCCCATCCTGGCTACTAACATTTTTTTTATATCATCACTCTTTGCCTTTGTATACGCAAGTTGAAATGTATCACAAGCGTGTCGAGCAGGGTCGCCAATGTCCAGATCTATTTTCCATCTAGATATTTTTTCTTCTTCTGGACTTAAACTTTTTTTGCCATATCCATTTAGTTTCTCCTCTTTGTCACTTACCGCACTTGACGCGCTAGATGTTTTCAACAATTTATCCTTCTTCAAGTTGCTCGAAACATCGGTGCCACCATATTGACCCTTATCTTCATCAAGCTTATCAAAATATTGATTATTGGAATATTCTTTTTTCAAATATTTAAATAATGCTTTTATATAAAGTTCTGTTTTATTGTTTTCTACTGACGAAGTAAAGTGTGTGTTATATATAGCTTTTATCAGCTTCTCACCCTCTTCAAAAGAGCTTAATTCGCTCATCACACCCATCATATCATACCTTAATTTTGGATCTAATTTATCATAAGCTGCGATACAATCTGAATATGCAGCACTTAATTTGCTTGATCGGCGTTGCTTATATCCTTCCTCTCCATGGCTCGAGATCAAATCGCATCCTATCGTTTTATAAGTTTCTCTAATTAGTTTAGTGCAATCAGTAAATTGAGCTAAATTTTTAACTTCAGATATCTTGATAAATTTATATAATTCATTGTGGGTA
>CANGHM010000037.1 GCA_947453775.1 Rickettsiales bacterium
AGCCTTGCACATGACAGAGCTAAGTATTGCTCCGCTTGAGCCAACTAGTGCTCCTACAATTACAAGCAAACTATTTTCTAAGGTAAATCCTATACCAGATGTTGCCCAGCCAGAATACGAATTTAGCATTGAGACAATCACCGGCATATCAGCAGCGCCAACTGGTATAACCAGTAAAAAACCAATTATAGTAGCAAGTAAGCATATAGCGTGAAAAATCCATAAATTTTGCTTTTGCAACAAGAGCCATATAGCAAAGGGCAAAAGCGCAACAAGAAAAATTAATAAGTATTTTTGACCGTAAAACATACCGCTACTGCTTTTCATTAAACCAGCGAGTTTTAAAAAAGCCACCAAAGAGCCAGCAAAGGTAATCATAGCAATACTTAAGCCCAGCGCCATTTCGAATAATGCCGATTTAGCTAAGCTTCCAGGCAAGCCGATATTAAAATTTTCAGGATGCAAAAAAGCGCAGTATGAAACTAAAGCAGCACTTAAGCCCACTAGGGAATGAAAACCTGCAATTAGCTCGGGCATTTGATTCATTTTGAGCTGACCTGAGATATATGAACCTATCGCACCACCTAAAGTAATGGCAACAATAATTAATAGGTAGTTTTCTACCAAAGGATGCAAGAAAATAGCAATTAGTGCTATTAGCATGCCACATGCGCCAAATATATTTCCACTTCTTGCTTCTTTTGGTGATGAAAGCCCCTTTAGAGCAAGGATAAAACAGACTGCACAAAGCAGATAGACTAGATTGAAATTGATTGACATACAAAATTACTTTTTCTTAAACATCTGAAGCATGCGCTGGGTTATTATAAATCCACCAAAAATATTAATTGAGGCAAGTAAAATCCCGCAAAAACCCAGCACCGTTGCAATACTAAAGGTTTTACTGCCGCAGGCAAGTATAGCGCCAATAATAATAATGCTTGAAATAGCATTTGTAATTGCCATTAAGGGTGTGTGTAGGGCGGGGGTTACTTTCCATACAACATAATAGCCAATAAAACAAGATAATACAAAAACGGTAATTAAAAAAGAAAAATGATCAATTCCTCCCCCATGAACTATATTGCTACTATAGTTTTGTAAATTTTGACTTAGCTCTGTAGCTTTTGTTACTATATCCTGAGCTTGTTTAACGATTTTGTAGTCCATATAATACTTTACCTTTATGGGTTAATAACATTGGTTTGACTATATCATCCGCAGCATCAAATTTGTTGTTACTAAAGATGTGTTTAATTAAATTATAGACATTTTTGGCATATAATTTCGAGCTATCCCCAGCAATTAAAGAGGCTATATTGCCGTATCCAACAATCTTAACCCCGCCACACTCTACCACCTGATCTATCTTGGTAAGCTCTGTATTACCACCATTGATGGCAGCAAGATCAACGATAACACTTCCACGGCGCATTTTGGCAATCATTTTTTTTGTGATTAAAATAGGCGCTGGCTTGCCAGGAATTTGCGCAGTGGTAATGACTATATCAACTTTTGTCATATACTGCTCTAGTAACTGAGCTTGGGCAGCTTTGTGCTGATCACTCATTTCATTGGCATAGCCAGCAGCACCTTCTAAGTCTTGATCTATGGTATTGATGAATTGAGCCCCAAGGCTTTGGGCTTGTTCTTTAGTAGCTGAGCGAACATCGTAGGCATAAACAACCGCTCCTAGGCGCTTTGCAGTTGCAATTGCTTGCAAACCAGCGACCCCAGCACCAAGGACCAAAACCTTGGCCGCTAATATTGTGCCAGCAGCTGTAATCATCATGGGAAAGGCTCTGCCATAATGATGCGCACCCTCAATTACACTGCGATATCCTGCTAAATTACTTTGTGAGGATAATACATCCATACTTTGTGCTTTGCTGATGCGTGGTAAAAGCTCAAGTGCCAAAGAGCTAATTCCCTTAGTAGCGTAATGTTGCAATAAAGAAGTGTTATTTGTGGGATTAAGTAGACCAATTATAATTGCCCCTTTTTTAGCAAACTCAAGCTCACCACATTCTTGACTAGCGGGTTCTGGGTGAATTTTAACAATAATATCGGCATCTGCGACTATCTCAAGAGGCACGTTAGAGATTTTTGCTCCAGCGTGCGCGTAATCTTCATCTGAAAAACCGGCATTTAAACCTGCATTACTCTGAACACAGATGTTAAAATTATCGTCAATAAATCGCTTCACAATATCGGGTGTTATTGCTACTCGCTTCTCATTAGTATATCTTTCTTTTAGTACTGCAATTTTCATATGCTAATAACATTTAAACCATTTACTTAAATATACAACATGATACCAAAAATGTACCACTTGCGAAAATATTTAATACCTATATTAATACTATCTTATAATATTACCCTCGCTGCAATAGATAATGCAATGATTAGCAAAATTCAAGCAAATTTAAGTCAATCAAGTATGGCTACTATACCATTTGAGCAAATTGATAAAAACAATCAAAGCGCAAAAGGTCAGTTGCTCATACAAAAACCCTACTATTTTCGTTGCAATTACTACGCCCCATTCCCTTTGTTAATCGTGGGTGGTAAAAAATACCTCTCAATATATGATTACAATATGGAAACTCTTTCGCGCCTGGAGGCCGGCGAAAATATTTTAAGTATACTTTTACAAGATAATTGGAGCAACAATAAGACCTTTAAGATTTTAGACACTCAAATGACTCAAGATTATTTTGTCTTAAGGCTTTTGCTGCTACAAAATCAAGAGCAAAGTGAGATATATTTTGACAAAAGTACTTTGGAATTAGAAAAAATTAAAATTTTTGAAATGGGGCAAGTCTCAGTAACAATTAATTTTGACTCTCCAATAAAAATAAAACAATTTAATCCCGAATTGTTCGAAATTCCTAGTCTTCAAATTTTTGGTAAACCAAAACGTTTAAATAAAAAAGATTTACAAAAACTTTACCTCACTTATGATGACTAATATTGAAAAATATACTTTATTATTCGTAGATACCCTGTTTAGCAATTTTATTTTATTTGCGCAAAACGGATTTGCTTTTACTGCGATGGGTAATTTTGCATATCCTAAATTCTACGTCTGGTTAGTTACTATGCTTAGTTTGTTGCTAGCTAGTAGTGCAAATTATTTATTTGGCTGGTTGCTTAGTAATATTTTTGCTTCGGAAAAATTCGATACCAAGCTTTATCTACACTATCGCCAAATGTGGAGCAAATACTACATAATTATTTTTTGCCTTGCTTTGCTACCTTTGTTTGTTCAGCTTTCAGTAGCTATATGTGGCTTTATGCGTTTTAAGTTTCTTCGCAGTATTGTTTTGGGAACAGTGATGCAAGTTTTTTACTATAGTCAATTGATTTGAGGTTTGCCTGGCTTGCTTTAGCCTATGCGCAGTAGCGCTATAGGCTCATTCTAGTATCAAACTTTAGCTTAATTGACTATAGATTCCTCATTTTGCGATTTTTCGCTTTGTGATTTTTCACTTTGTGATTTTTCACTTTGCAACTCCCACTCTAATGTAACTGGGTTTAAATTAAAAATCCTTGGCTTAAAGTCAGTTTCATCTAAAGTAATATCAGCCTTTAATAGCTCGTGATCCGAATTCATGAAAGTATTCCAACCAATGTAGTACATTTGATAATTTTGAAAATCAATATTGGTATATTTGCTACCATTTAGCTTATCAATAGCTGAAATAAAACTATCTAAATCATGCACAGGATTATTTCCAATAGCAGTAATTCTTAATCGGTAATTTTTAACATTTTCGTAATTGACATAAAATATTGGAATGTTACTCATGGACATGCCCTGTTTTATATCTGCCACGGCAAGAGATTTTAACGGCATACCAGTAAGAAAGCTATTTAAGTGATCGCTGTGAAATAGCACCGCTCCACCGAATTCTACTAATTTGGTAATTTGATAATCTCTAAGATCATATAAATCAACATTAATTAAGAGTTTTTTGCCAGCACGATATATAGCAAGCTCAATTTTATTATCCTTGCTATTATCGATCTCTCTATCTAAATTATATAAGCTTGGACCAACCGCTTTACCGTTAATCTCCCATACAATATCTCCGCTTTGTAATTTGCTTGCGGCAGGAGTTGATGGAATTGTGGACCTGATTTGCAATACTTTATTCATTGCATCGGGAAAGTCTTTTAAATATTTAGCTACAAGATCAGCTGGAAATGATCTATGCATCACTGCATCGTCTAAAGAATACATTGAGCATAACGCTCCCATAGTTTTTCGAGGGGGTAATGTATTTTGCGCTAATGCGGCTAATGCATTTTTTACATAATCCCCTTTTAATGACAAGCCATAAGTTTTACTCCCGCCAAAATGCAAACCAATCGCCTCACCATCCTCATTTACCGCTGGAGATCCACTAGATCCACCAGCAACATTTAAACTCACAACATAGTTTTGTTGAGCTTTGGTAACATTATATAAGTTTGATATTCTACCGTCATGAAAAGAAAAAGATTGACCTTCATTATTGCCCACTATAAAAACACTTTGGTTTAGTGTAGGGGATTTATCGCTAAAAGTAATCTGCGATACTTCTTTTGGTATTGCTTTGGGATCAACTTGCAATATGGCAAAATCATAGCATTCATCGTAGTATTTTACCTTGGCTTCTACTTTTTGACCGTTGGCAAAAGTCACAAAATATTGGCCAATATTAGCTCCTCCAACGACATGTTTGTTAGTAACGATTAAGCCTTTCGCTAAATTATTTACAAATCCTGTGCCGGCAAAAACCCCAGTTTTATCATAAGCACTTAATGATATGCGCACATCAATTGAAACTATCGCTTTGCGAGTAGACTCAATTATTTCAGGTTTAATGGCATAAGAGCTAAAAGCCCCTAGCCAAAAAATTACACAGAGCACTGTGGCTTTAAAGGATTGTTTCATATCGCATATTCATCAGTTTAATACTTCAAGTATAATGCAAACAAACGTTTATATGCAATATCTTAAGCTTTATATTTTTGCCATTTTTCAATCATGCGCTCAGTGGAGTGCTCTAAAGCTAATTTTTGCGCTACACTCTTATCTGCCCAGATCATATCTGTTGATTCATGATTTGGCAGCAAAGCCTCGCTATCTACTGTTTGCAGCAAGAACCTAACATCGTAGTGCAAATGAGTCTCTTGCCCATGGCTTGAAGGAATGCGGTGAATATCAATATCGAAAATCTCGGAGCTCACAAATTTAATATTATTAATACCAGACTCCTCGCTTGCTTCCTTAATCGCTACCCTTAAAACGTCGCTATCGCCATCGCAGTGACCACCTGGCTGCATCCATTTTTGTAATTTTGCGTGATGCAAGAGGAAAAATTTATCACCTTGTGAATTTAGCAAAAATGCTGAAGCCGTAAAATGACCATCTTGATTGGATCTAGAAAATGGCTCTTTTGCGGTTGTTAAGAAACTCAACATTTGCTGTTTATAAATGCCTTCTTCAATAAATTGACTGCTGTAGTTGGTTAGTTGCTTAAAAAGCTTCATTTGCGGATTCATTTTCTGGTTGATAAAATTCTAATAACTTGATCTAGTATATCCTTTTTGAGTTTAATATTACAAATACTCATTCGGCTATTCACATTTTGGTTTATTGATGATGATTTCGGAAAAAAGACATTATATTGCTTAGCCTGATTATCACTATCATCACATACCACATTTATTGACAATGTAATTGAGTTAAAAGCCAATATTCTGTG